>JBEPZM010000047.1:0-15140 GCA_041640835.1 Blastococcus sp. | reverse complement strand
CCGGTCGCGGCCGCGGCGCCGTCGCCGCGCACCCGCCGGGACGACGTGCGCCAGCGAGCTCAGCGTGAGGCTGACGTGCCGCGCGTCGCCGGTGAACAGGTTGCCCCGCCCGGCGCCGTCGCCGGCCAGCAGCCCGCGCCCGTCGGAGTGCCGCCGCTCGACCTCGGCGGCGTCCCGCGGGTTGGAGACCTGGACGAGGCGGTCGCGCTCCTTCTCGTACCAGCGGAAGGCGGGGACGTCGTGGTTGGAGCCGTGCAGGATGCCGCAGACGCTCGCGCCCGTCTGCGAGCTCCAGTCGGTGTGCCAGGACGTGAGCACGTGGCTGCCGGAGCGCAGCCAGGCGGCCAGCGTCGGCATCGAGCCGTCGCGCACGGCCCGGCGGGCGGTGTCGTAGCCCAGGCCGTCGATCTGCAGGAAGAGCACGCCCGGCGGCAGCGGCTCGGCAGCGGCGTGCGCCGTCGCGCGGCGGCGGGCCCGGCGGAAGAAGAGCTCGTCCTCGTCGACGGCGAGCAGGCTGTTGATCGCCCCGGACACGCCGGCCATCGCGACGGCGACGACGACCGACGTCCGGAAGCTGTGCACCTCCACCCCGGGGATGGCGTAGAAGATGCCGAGCACGCCGGCGCCCAGCAGCAGGAAGCCGCCCAGGCCGAGGGTGAGGAAGGCGAGCGGCAGCGCGACGCGCAGCACCAGCGGCCAGACGCCGGCGGTGAGCACGCCGAGCAGCAGGGCGGCGACCGGCGGCTGCCACCACGAGTGCATGGCGAACCCGGTGAGCCAGTCGTCCAGCGCGATCAGGGCGCCGGTGGCCAGCGCCCAGGTCAGCAGGACGCGGGCCAGCGTCCGGCCGGCGCGCAGGACGCGGCCGGAGGTGGCGGGTGCGCTCACCGCACCTCGCTCGGCGCGGGCTCGGGGGCGGGGACCGGGTCCGGCGCGGTGTCCGAGGCAGCCCGCCGCCGGCGGCGACGGGCGGCCACGACGTTGAGCACGGCGCCGACCAGCAGCACCAGCAGCGTCGCGATGAGGACGGCGACCAGCGGGGAGTCGAAGACGCCGCCGCTGGCCACGCCCAGCAGCGCGTAGGCCAGCGCCCACAGCAGCGCGGCGAACAGTTGGGCGGGCACCAGCCGCTTCCACGGGTAGGTCAGCGCGCCGGCGGCCAGCAGCACCGGGATGCGCCCCGCGGGCAGCAGCCGGCCGACGACGATGATCTGCCAGCCGTGCCGGCGGAACTGCTCGCGCACCTCCTCGAGCCGGTCGGTGTGCTGCCCGCGGGCGATCCAGCGCACCGCCGTCGGCCCGCCGGACCGGCAGACCGCGAAGGTGATCAGGTCACCGAGCAGCGCGGCGAGGGTGGCCAGCGCCAGCACCGTCGGCAGGCCCAGGTCGTTGCTCGTCATGGCGAAGGCCGCCGCGGAGCCGACCACCGCGCCCGTGGGCACGACCGGCACCACCGAGCCCAGCAGCACGCCGAAGAACAGCAGCGAATAGCCGACCGACGTCCCCTCGGCGGCCACCGTCAGGAGGTCCACGGGAGCACCTCCGGCAGCGCCGGCACCGGTGTGCCCGGCCGGGCGACCAGCACGGTGGTGTCCAGCCCGCGGCCGGCGACCTCGCGGGCGAAGGTCAGGGGCGGCTCGACGAGCAGCCGGCGCATGCGGGCGCGCAGCGGCGTGGGCAGCCGGGTGCTGCCGGCCGGCGCGAGGGTGCCCCAGTGGACGGGGACGGCGGCCCGGGGCCGCAGCCGCGCGACGGCCTCGGCCGCCTGGGCGGGATCGAGGTGGCCGGGGCCGAGGTCGGCGCCCCAGCCCCACACCGGGAGGACGGCGACGTCGATCCCGCGGTCGCCGAGCGCGTGCATGCCGTCGTGCAGCGCGGTGTCGCCGCTGAGGTAGACGGTGCTGCCCGCGCCCTCGAGCAGGTGGCCGACCGCGCAGGCGTCGGGGCCGGCGGTGAAGCGCGGCCCCCAGCGGTGCCCGCTGTGCGCGGCGTGCACGGCGGTGATCCGCAGCGCGCCGTCCGTCAGCGTCTCGCCGGGCGAGATCTCGTCGACCCGTGCGAAGCCGTGCCGCCGCAACCAGGCGCCGGCGCCGCGGGGCACGACGAAGCGGGGAGCGGGGTCCAGCATCCGCAGCGAGCGCAGGTGCAGGTGGTCGGCGTGCAGGTGGCTGAGCAGGACGACGTCCACACCTGCCCAGGAGGCCGGCTCGGGGACCGGGACCACCCGGCGCAGCGGGCCGACCGAGGCGGTGAGCAGCGGGTCGGTGAGCACCGTGCGCCCGGCCAGCTCGACCCGCACGGTCGAATGGCCGAGGAAGTGCAGCCCGGGTCCACCCACGGGCGCCATTCAACGCCGCGGCCACCACGGAACCCAGCGACCGGGCCTCGAACGGGGGAGATCCCCGAGGCAGAACCAGGGCGAACCCGCACCGAGGGCAGAAATGGCCATTTCTGCCCTCGGGGGTCAGCGGCCGGCGGCGACGAGCTCGTCGGCGGTCAGGTAGTCCTCGGCCAGCGACCGGCCGTGCACCAGGGAGGCGCCGGCGGCGTAGACCGCCGCGCGCACCTCGGGGGTGACGACGCCGCCGACGATCGTGGTCAGCCCGAACGTGCCGGTGGTGCGCACGATCGCGGCGAGGACCTGGAGGGCGCGCTGGGTGTCGTCGCGGGGGGCCAGCGCGGTGACGTCCACGCGCACCATGTCCAGGGGCAGCCGGGCCAGCTGGGCGTACAGGCTCTGGCCCATGCCGTAGTTGTCCAGGCACAGCCGGACGCCGGTCGCCCGCACTGCCTCCAGCGCGGGCAGCAGCGCGGCCGACGAGGTCAGCAGCGTCTCCTCGGTGACGCTGAGGACCAGCCGCGAGGGGGCCAGCCCGGAGGCGGCCAGGGCGTCGGCAATCGTGGCGGCCAGGGTCTCCGGGGTCATGGAGCCCGTCATCAGGCTCAGCGCGACGCCGGTGCGTTCGTCGGGCAGCGCCGCGACGGTGGCCGCCGCCTCGTGGATGAGCCAGGTCTGCAGCTCCTCGCTGCGCCCCTGCCGCTGCGCGTAGCCCCACAGCTCCGTGCCCAGGATCCCGCCGAACGTCGGATGGGTGAAGGTCGGGACGACGTGCACGAGTCCGACGCTGCCGTCGGCCGCGCGGACCGGGTCCATGCGGACGCCGAACACGCCGCCGGCGACCAGGTCGGGGAAGTCGGCGCGGGCCTCCATGTCGGGGACTGTCGGCGCGGTCGCCAGCCGGACGCAGCCCTTGCCGGCGGCCTTGGCCGAGCGCAGCGCGGCGTCGGCCTCGCGGAAGGCGTCCTGCCCGCCCGAGGGCCCGAGGACGGCGACGCCGACGCTGGCGCCGACGGCGAAGGTCCAGTCCTCGACCCGGTGCGGCATCGCCATGACGGTGACGATCCGGCCGGCGACCTCCTCGGCCTCGGTCATCGAGCCGGTGGCCAGCACGGCGAACTCGTCACCGCCCAGGCGCGCGATCAGGTCGCCGTCGCGGACGACGGTGCGCAGCCGGCGGGCGACCTCGACGAGCAGCTGGTCGCCGGCCTCGTGCCCGGCGACGTCGTTGACCGCCTTGAAGCCGTCCATGTCGAGCACCAGCAGGCAGCGCCCGGCGACGGCGCCGGCGGCCATCTCCTGGAAGAGCATCGCCCGGTTGGCCAGCCGGGTGAGGTGGTCGGTGTAGGCCATGCGCTCGAGCTCGCGCTCGCGGCGGCGGCGGGTGGTGACGTCGCGCAGGTAGAGCACGCGGCGGCCGCTGCCGGGGCGCTCGGACGAGGTGGCCTCCAGCTCGCGGGAGGCCCCGTCGGCGCCCACGACGCCGAAGTGCAGCGGCGCGCCCTCCCCGGCGGGGAAGTCCTCGGTCGCGGTGCGCACCAGGCCGCGGTCCTCGGGGCGGACGACGTCGAGCAGCGAGACGTCGCCGTCCCCGTCGATGCCGAGCAGGGTCCGGGCGGCGGGCGAGGTGAACAGCAGCCGGTACCGGGCGTCCATGATCGCGATGCCGTCGGAGCTGGCCTCGACGAGCTCGCGGAAGTCCTCCTCGCTGCGCACGAGGTCCTCGGTCATGCGGCCGTCCTCGCGGATGCGCAGCACCATCCGGAGCGCCATGAGCGCGAAGATGACGCCGCAGCCGATCTCGGCGGCCGAGGACAGCACCTGGTCGTTGGCGAGCGCCAGGACCAGCGCGACCGGCAGGCCGGCCATGGCGACGACGACCAGCGACATCCCGGCGACGCCGACCACGGGGGCCGAGGCTCGGGCGCTGCGGTCGGCGACGCCCAGCGGTGCGCCGTGGATGGCCAGCGCGGAGAACACCAGGGCGAGGGCGACGGCGGTGTCGGAGGCCGCCGTCCACAGCGGGGACGGCGCCACGATCGCCATGGCCTCGCACGCCGCGGCGGTCGCCTGCGCGGTGACCGAGGCGATCATCGTGGTGGCCGCGCGGCGCAGGCCGCGGGTGGAGACGGTGCACAGCGCGCCGGCGCCGCCGAGCATGACCGCGGAGTAGCCGCCGTAGGCGAGCACCAGCGAGCGCAGGTCCTCGGGCGCGCCGACCGGGTTGACGAACGGCGTCCGCAGCACCTCGGTCATGACGAGCAGCGCGGTGGTGGTGAGCAGCCCGTCGACGACCAGCGCCGACCACCGGGTGCGGATGACCCGCCGGGCCAGCAGGGCGCAGGTGACCAGCGGCGAGGTGGCGCCGGTCAGCAGGACGACGTCGTCGACGCCGAAGCCGTCGAAGGCGGGGCCGGGGAAGGAGCCGGCGAGGAACTGGGCGACGGCGAAGCACAGCGAGCCGACCAGCAGCGGCCACCACGGGCCGGTGGCGCGGCGGTCCATGAGCCGGATCCGGCCGAGGACCATCCAGGCGCTGCTCAGCGCGACGGAGCCCAGGACGAGCTCGTCCCACTGCATGCCGGTGCCGTCGGGGGCGCTGAACGGCACGGTCAGCACCAGGCCGAGCAGGCCGAGCGCCAGGGTCCAGCGGAGCTGGCGGGGCAGGTTGCGGAGGGCGGTCACGGGGTGGCCACCTCCGGTCCCGACAGCGCACCGGCGGCGCGCTGCACGCCGGTGGCGAGCGCGTCGGCCTCCAGCGGGCGGGAGAGCAGGAAGCCCTGCAGGTAGCGGTGCCCCATGTCGCGGAGCAGCGCGAGCGTGGCCGGGGTGGTCACGCCCTCGACGATCACCGGGAGGCCGAGGCTGGCGCCCAGCTGGAGCACCGCCCGGCACATGGCGCGGCGGGACGGGTCGTGTTCGACGCCGGCCAGGAAGTACTGGTCCATCTTCAGCACGTCGACGGGCATCCCGACCAGGTAGGCCAGCGAGGACCAGCCGGTGCCGAAGTCGTCGACGGCGATGCGGACGCCGATGCGGCGCAGCACGCCGAGGTCCTCGACCACGTGCGCGTCGTCGAGCAGCACCGACTCGGTGATCTCGACGAGCAGCCGGGCGGGGGACAGGCCGCTGTCCTCGAGGGCGGCGAGCACGTCGGGCACCAGGTCGCCGCTGCGCACCTGGTGGGCGGAGACGTTGACGGCCACCGACAGCTCGGCGTCGTCGAGGGCGGCGGCGGTGCGGCAGGCCTCGAGCAGCACCCAGCGCCCGATGTCGACGATGAGCGGGGACTCCTCGGCCAGCGGCACGAACTCCATCGGGGAGACGTCGCCGAGGACGGGGTGCCGCCAGCGCAGCAGCGCCTCGATGGAGACGGTGCGCTGCAGGACGGCGTCCACCACGGGCTGGAAGACCAGCCGCAGCTCGCCGCGGTCCAGGGCGCCGTCCAGGTCGGCGCGCAGGACGCCGCGCCGGTCCTGCTCGGCGCGCAGGGCGTCGTCGTAGCGGTGCACCGAGCCGGCGCCGGAGAGGCGGGCGCTGCGCAGCGCCAGGTCGGCGCGGCGCAGGGTCTCGCCCGGGTCGACGTCGGGGGTCAGCGAGCCGACGCCGGCGACGGCGGTGAGCGGCACGGTGGTGGTGGAGGTGGCGAGCCGGCCGATGGTGGCGACCAGGCGGGCGGCGACGACCTCGGCGTCGGAGATCGTGCCCTGCACGAGGACGACGAAGTCGCCGTCGGTGCCGCGGGCGAGCCAGTCCTCCGCGCGCAGGCCGCGGCTCAGGCGGGAGGTGAGCGCGCGCAGCACGGTCGCCTCCTCGCCCGGGGAGAGCGTCTCGGGGTGGCTGACGCCGATCTGCGCCATGGCGTAGCTGCGGTTCCGCGGGCCGCGCTGCAGCGCGCCGAGCCGCCGGATGAGCGCGGTGCGGTTGGGCAGGCCGGTGACCGGGTCGGTGAGCGCGAGCTCGAGGAGCTCGGAGTCGGCGCCGGGGGCAGGGGCGCTCGGGCTCACGTCGCGGCAGTGCAGCACCATCGCGCCGACGTCGGGGTCGGCGCGGAGGTCGCGGACGGTGATCTGGACCAGCCGCCAGCGGCCCTCGGGCTGGCGGACGCGGGCGGTGCGGACGGCGGACTCGCCGGTGCCGCCCTGGAGCGCGCCGAACAGGGCGGCGCGGTCGTCGGGGTGGACGGTGTCGGTGACCAGGACGCCGGCCGGCCGGGCGGTGCCCAGGCCCAGCAGCTCGCCGGCGGCCTCGGAGGCGAACGTGATGCGGAGGGCGTCGTCGAGGATGACGACGGGGTCGACGCTGCTGCGCACCAGCGTGCGCAGCGAGTTCTGGCTGCGCCGCAGGGCGCGGGTGAGCCGGCGCTGGCGTCGGTAGAGCACGGCCTGCACCGTCAGCACGACGGCGAGGCCGCACGCGACGAGGACGGCGGTGGTCACCTGCTTGTAGTCGGTCCCGGCGCGGGTGCCCTGCAGCGCCCCTCGCGCCGTCCTCACCCCTTGGGGGCAGCGGGGGCTTGCCCGGGACGCGGGTGCGGTGATCGCCGTCACCGGCCTAGCGTTCTGCGCCGTGGACGCGACGACGGGACGACCTGCGATCCGGCCGGCGACGGCGGACGACGCCGCGGCGATCGCCGGGATCTACGCGCACTACTTCGAGCACGGCGTGGCGACCTTCGACCTCGAGTCGCCGGACGCCGCCTGGTGGACGGCCAAGCTCGCCGACCTGGCCGCCGCCGGATGGCCGTTCCTCGTCGCCGAGGCGGACGGCGAGCTGCTCGGGTTCGCCTACCTGGCGCCGTGGCGGGTGAAGCCCGCGTACCGGCAGACGGTGGAGGACACGATCTACCTCGCGCCCGGGCGCACGGGGCGCGGCACCGGGCGAGCGCTGCTCGGCGCGCTGCTGGAGCAGGCGCGGGCCGCCGACGTGCGCCAGGTGATCGCGGTGGTCACCGACAGCGGCGATCCGTCGTCGGTGCGGCTGCACGGGGCCTTCGGGTTCGTCGAGGTGGGGCGGCTGCGCGCCGTCGGCTTCAAGCACGGCCGCTGGCTGGACACCCTCCTGCTGCAGGCCGACCTGACCTGACCGCCGGGATCTTGCGGATCCCTTGCGGAACTCTCGGGTGCGACGTGCGGATCGGCCGTCAGGGTGGGAGGCGAGTCAGGAGCGGAACAGCCGCTCCCGCAGCCTGGAGGACATCCGAGCATGAGCAGGAACATCCGCACTCCCGGCCGGCTCGGCGCCGTCAAGGTCGCCGGATCGATCGCCGTCGTCGGCGCGGCCGCTGCCGTGGCCGGTCTGGGCACGTTCGGAAACTTCACCGGCAGCACGGAGGCGGTCGACGCCGGCGTGGACACCGGTGTCCTGTCCATCGACATCACCGCGACCGACGGCTCGGCGCCGACGTCCCTCCCGCTGCCGAACCTGCTGCCGGGCGACGTGCTGTCGGTGCCGCTGGACCTGCACAACAGCGGGGACGTCGCCCTGTCCTCGGTGGTGCTGAAGTCGATCGCCACCGAGTCGAGCAAGCTGGACACCGAGGCGGTGCACGGTCTGCAGCTCTCGCTGGACTCGTGCGCGACGCCGTGGACCCGTACCGGCTGGACGACCTACTCCTGCGACGGCGGCTCCGTGCCGCTCTACGGCGGCCGGATCGTGACCGAGACGGCGCTGCCCGCCGCCCGGAGCCTGGCGGCCGGCACCACCGACCACCTGCTGGCCACCATCGCGTTCCCGACCACGGGTGGGGACGCCCTGCAGAACCAGCGGAGCTCGTTCGCGTTCGTCTTCGACGCCATGCAGCGCGACGGCGCCGCTCGCTGATCCCGGTGGGGCGCCGTTCGGGGGAACCGGCGCCCCACCGCGCTTGTCCGGCAGTTCCCATCGGGGCGACCACGGGGTGCCCCGATGGGAACTGTGACGGCTCGGGTGCGGTGCGTCCCTCTGGTCCCACCCGTCTCAACCGCCGGGCGTCCGGCCTGGTGGAGCCGTAGCTTCGTCCTCTGCGACGAAGGGGGACGCCATGGAGCACGTGCACCAGCACCAGCCGGCCGAGGCCGTGCGCCGCTACCTCACCATCGGCTTCTGGCTCTGCGCGGCCTGCGCGGCCGCCGCGCTCGGGCTGGACCTCGAGGGCGACGTGCTGGTGTGAGCCCGATGGCCCACGAGGCCTCGCACGGTGTTCACCGGCAGACCATGCCGGCCCGCTATCCAGAGCGCATGACGCTCGCGCTGCCCTCCGTCCGACGGTCGAAGCTGCACGTCCACCGGTTCCACCGGGCCGAGGACGGGCCGATCGGCACGCTCTACGCCTGCCGCTGCGGGAGCCTCCGCCCAGGATTCTGACGCCTGCCCGCCGACTGCCGGGTTGCGGTCGGCGACACGGGCAGGCGCGCCGGGGTGAGCGACCACGAGCCCACACTCGACCGGACGGGCGCGGGTGGACGCGGGCGCGCCGGCGTCGAGTTCAGCGACCCCCGTTGGTAGACAGCGGCATGCCGTTGCTGAGCCAAGAAGGTCTCGAACGCCTGCTCGCTGCCCGTGAGGAGGCGCGGCTGGCCATTTCCGACGCCTACGACGAGTCGATCTGCGAAGTCACGGCCCGGATCGATCAGTCCGGAAGCATCGGCAAGGTCGACGTCGGAGCGCTGCTCCTCTGGAAGCGACTGCAGGCGAACACGCCGTGGGCCTCGGAGTTGAACGCCATGCCGGACGCACAGATTCGCAAGACCACGGCCGAGGCAGTGGCGGACGCCCGGGACGAGTCGCTGGAGATCCCCGAGGCGGCCAGCAGAGGCCGGCGCGCGCTCTCGTCCCTGCCCGGATTCGTCCAGGGTGACGCCCTCGCGTCCGCCTTGCTCTTCGCGGCCGCGCCCGGGCGGATGGCGGTCTACGACAGTCGCGCCCAGACAGCGATCGAGCGGCTCGGTCTGGAGCTGACGTCGAAGCCGGGCCGATACGGCCGCTACATGCGGTTGGTGGAGCAGCTCGCGCAGGAGGCCGGGGCGGCGTCCGGGCAGACCTGGATCCCCCGGGACGTGGATCTGGCCCTGTACTGGCTCGGCGCCTAGCCGCGTCGGCCGGTCATGGGGTCGGGGTCAGAGCGACGGGTGCTCGAACCGTCGAGTCTCGTCACGGCTGTCACCCCACGGGCGGCTGCACGGAGTCCGATGCGGCTGTCAGCCACGGGGCGAAGACCTCCGGGAGGCGGTGCAGGTCCTCGGCGGTGACCGTGACCAGCGGGATGCCGAGAAGGCCGGCGAGCCGGCGTTTGCGGGCCACCTTCGCCGCGTAGGCGGGCTTGTTAGGGAACCCCAGCGCCTCGACGAAGGTGCCGTCGGGCAGCAGCCAGTCGGCTCGCAACCCCGTGGTGTTGAGATCCGCATGTCGCGGATAGGCCGGCTCGACCTCGTGCGGGATGGACCGGTGATGGAGGAAGTCGTCGATGTGCCGCTCGAGCATCGACCGGCAGCGGTGACCGTCGACGGCGATGCTGACGATCCCGCGTGATGTGCGCAGACCGTCCTCCAGCAAGCCCGCCACGTGCAGCCACTCCGGCCAGCTGCGAGCCGGCCGTCGATGCCGGACGGGCAACACGGCGGTCCCCGGGCGCGGAATGAGGAACCGGCAGAGCATGGCGGCATCGGCGACGGTCGGATCGGTGACGGTGAGCCGGTGCAGCTGGGATTGCGCAGGAGGCCCGGAGAACTCGAGTTCCGCGAGCCGGCGAAGTCCCCAGACGGCGATCTCGGTCCACGGCTCGTCGACGCCGGTGTCGCGCACCACCCCCTGCATGGCACGGCTGCTGCACATGAGGCAGTACGCCAGGCCACCCGGGGTGCCGAACGTGTCGTCGCCGCACAACCGGCACCGAGCGGGTCGGAGTCGCTGCGTGTGCTCGGCTCCGAGGAGATGGCGCATCGACTGCCGGTTGAGACGTTCCAGATAGGGGTCGGTCCCGCCCCGGTGGTCCGGTGAGCGCCACACCACGGGGAGATGGCCGAGCAGGTGCTCCGGGAGAAGGGAGCGCACGTCCTCTCGCAAGGGGAACCAGCCGGCAGGGGAGGCTGCCTCCCCCGGCCATGGGGGCCGGTCATTCGTGAAGGGCGTGATCCGTGCCCACGGTTCGCGCGCCTGCTCGTTGTGGTTCTGCGTCGCTCGGCTGGGTCGGCCCCAGGTGACCTGCCGCGGCGTGACACCGTGACGCTCCAGGAGGACCGTCACGGGCTCCCGGTGCGGTCGCGCGTACACGGTGAGGACGCCGCTGTCGTGGTCGTACCTGCCGATCTCCGGGAGCTGGGCCGGTCTCACGTCCTCCTCGACGCTGTGAATGGTCCACACGGAGTCGGCGACCCGGACGGTTGCGTCCGCGAAGGCAGTCAGTGCGTCGAGCTCCGGCCGCGGTGACGTGAGCACTCCGCGGGCCGTCAAGGCGGCGAGCGCCTCGGGTCGGGTTCGCTCATCGACGAGGGTGAGCGGGCCGTCGGGCAGGTGCCATTCGCCCATGGCGGCCTGGCCGTCGTCGAGGAGGACGATCCGGTCGGCGCCCGAGCCGGCGCGAGGGAGTGCGGTGAGGCCGCGACGGCCGTGGGGGCGGCCGCGCCAGATGGCCCACTCGGCGTTCTGTGCGTGAGCCTGCGAGTCGAGGGCGTCCTGGGCCCGGCTCCGATCGGTCTCCCGTCCCCACACGCCGGTCCGCTGGCGGGCGGCGTGCGCCTCGGAGAGAAGGTGCGCGAAGCGGTTCACCTGTGCCTGACGGAGTTGGGTCTCCACCCGTGAGCCGTCGGACTCGGGACAGGCGGCGGAGGCACTCCGGCGTTCCGCGATGTACCGGGCGACCAGCGGCTTGAGGGCATTCGGCTCCGGTAGGAGCAGACGGACGGAGCCGATGGTGTAGCCGAGCTTCTCCTCCTCGGTCGGGCTGAGCGGGTCGCCGTCGGAGATGTCCCATGACTCGTCGTCGTGCGGCCAGTCCCGATCGACCTCGTCCAGCTCGATGTACCCGTGACAGCCGACAGGGACGGGGGAATGCTCCGTGAGGTCGCGGATGAGCGGGCCCAGACCGTCCAGCCACTGGCTGTAGAGGTAGCCCAGATGACGCTCGAGGACATCGCCGCCGTGGCTGGGGGGTGCTGTGACGGCGATGGCTCGCGGGTCGTAGTCGTTGTCGGGCCGAGGTACGAGGGCCAGCAGGATCGGCAGAACCGCGTCGCAGTCGGCGTCCTCGGAAGCCTTGCGGATGTGTCGGGCGTGCGTGGTGTGGCTGAGAACCAGACGGCGGAGAGTCGGCGCGTCTTCGTCCCACTGCGCGAAGCTGACCCCGCGCCGGCGGTCGTTCGGCGGGATCACCGTCAGCTGCGCCTGGGGATCGAACACGAGATCCGTGTGTGCCGTGACCATCAGCGGATAGTTGCAGAAAGTGCTGACGAACCTTCGTAGGGTGACCGGTCGCTGCCTCGGTGGTGTGAGTGCCGGGGCTCGAACCCGTGACACCTCGCCGACTGCGGGGTTGCGGCCGGCGACACGGGTGGGCGCGCCGCGACGAGCGACCACGAGCCCGCACTCGGCCGGCCGGGCGCGGGGGACAGCCTCTGTCAGCGCGTCCCGGTGGCCGTCGCGGACGCGGACGCGGGAGCGGGGGCGTCCTCGAGCAGGTCGCGGACCAGCGGCTCGATGAGGTCGGCGAGGTAGGCGTGCCCGGCGTCGTTCGGGCCGATCAGGTCGGGGCCGATGAGGCCGACGCCGTCGAAGAACCAGCGGCCGACCAGGGGGTCGATGAAGGTGACGTCCGCAGCGGCGGCGGCCTGGCGGACGGCGTCGCGCACGGGCGGCAGCTCCGCGGGCACGGCGGCGTCGGTCCACGCGGGCCCGATGACGAGCAGCCGGGTCTGCGGCGCAGTGGCGCGGATGATCTCGAAGGTGCGGGTGGCCGCGGCGGTGATCTGCGCCGGCGTCGCCTGGTAGTCGTTCCGGCTGCCGAACACGATGGTGACGTCCGCGTCGGGCTCGGGGAGCCGCTCGGCGAGCGTGACGAACGAGCCGCCGCCGAAGCTCGAGGTGGCGACGTACCCCGCGTCGGCCAGCGCGTGCGGCGGCGTGCCTTCGGCGCCGAGCCGCTCGCTCACGATCGCCGGCCAGCCGGCCGGGCCGAGGCCACCCTGCGGGGTGCCCGCGGTGAACCGGTCGCCGTAGAAGGCGAGCACCGGTGCGTCCGACTCCTCCGCGGGGGGAGTGCCGCGCGGAGCGGTCGTGCCGGCCGGCGGGGTGGCTTCGGTAGCGGCGGCGTTCGCCGGCGGGGTGAACTCCGGAGGCGTCCGGTTGCCGGCGACCCACGCGGCCACGCCGACGGTGATCGCCGTGAGCAGGAGCAGCACCGCGATCACGATGCCCTCGGTGCGGCTGGGGAGCGGGAGGCCGCTGAAGAATCCGGGCCGGTCCGGCTGCCTTGCCACGTGCGGGACGGTACCGCCCGGTTCGCCGGCCCGCCGCGCCCGCGGCGGCACAGCGGCACGGGGCGAAAGGCCCTTGTCCGGACGGCGGGAGGGCGAGACAGTCCCGTCATCGGCACAAGGAGGTGCGCGATGTGGGTGTGGGTTGCGTTGTCGCTGACGTGGGCCGTGGTCGCGCTCGGTGCCGCGCTCTGGTTGGGCGCGTCGGCGAAGGCCGTCGAGCAGCGCGAGCAGCAGGTTCTCCACACCTGGGACGACGAGCTCGTCGAGCGGGAGTGGCGCGACGTCGCCTGACCTCCGGCCGGTACGAGCCGCGGCAGCCGAGCGGCATGATCGTCACGTGCTCCGCTGGTTCGTCGCCCTCGTCGCCGGCGCGGTGCTCTCCGCCTTCGCCGCGCTGCTGCTGAACGGGCGCTACCGGGTGGAGGGCGAGGTGCTGCTCACCCTGTCCGAGGGCCACGGCATCCACCGCGGCGACGTCCTGGTCGCCGGTGGCTGGCTGATCGGCATGATCGCCATCGCGATGCTCCTGTTCGAGCAGCCGCGGGACTAGCGGTGCGTCAGTAGTTCTTCCCGTGCGTGGGACAGAGCCAGCCGTTGCGGTTGCAGCCGCTGTTGCACTGGGTGAAGGCGCCACCGCCGGTGCCCTTGCACACCTCGCACCGGGTCATCCGGACGCGCTTGCCGCACTTCCCGCAATGCCGATCCTGCGTGACCATCGTCGTCGCCCCGTTCGTCGTGATCCTCTGCCGCGGCGGAACGTAGCAACGGGTTCCACGGGGCCCCAGGGGTTCGCGCGCGGCCGGAACGGCGTCGTCGTCACCTGTGCGGGGTACGCCGCGGACCGGCTCGGACGAGGCGCTCCGTCGTCGCGCCGGATGTCGTTCCCGGTGGCAGCATGACCGGGGTGAAGACGTGGCTCGACAGCTGGCCGGTGTACCGGCAGCTCACCGGCGCGGATCCGTTCGGGCGCGGCAGTGCGGCGCGCAGCAAGGCGACCGACGCGACGGTGTCGCGCACGGCCACCGCCGACAGGGTCGTGAAGAGCGTCTGCCCGTACTGCGCCGTCGGCTGCGCGCAGAACGTGTACGTGAAGGACGAGAAGATCGTCCAGATCGAGGGCGACCCGAACTCGCCGATCAACCGCGGGCGGCTCTGCCCGAAGGGCAGCGCCAGCAAGCAGCTGGTCACCAGCCCGACCCGCGTCACGACCGTGAAATACCGCCGTCCGTACGGGACGGAGTGGGAGGACCTCGACCTCGACACGGCGATGGAGATGATCGCCGACCGCGTGCTGGCCGCCCGTGAGAAGGGCTGGCAGGTCGAGGACGGCGGCAGGCGCGTCAACCGGACGATGGGTATTGCCAGCTTGGGTGGGGCCACGCTGGACAACGAAGAGAACTACCTGATGAAGAAGCTGTACAGCGCGATGGGCGCCATACAGATCGAGAATCAGGCGCGCATATAGCACTCCTCCACGGTGCCCGGTCTGGGTGCCTCGTTCGGCCGTGGTGGCGCAACCAACTTCCTCGAGGACCTCTCGAACTCCGACTGCATCATCATCGAGGGTTCGAACATGGCCGAGTGCCATCCGGTGGGCTTCCAGTGGGTGAGCGAGGCCAAGGCGCGCGGCGCGAAGATCGTGCACATCGACCCCCGGTTCACCCGCACCAGCGCGATCGCCGATCTGCACGTGCCGCTGCGCATGGGCACCGACATCGCGTTCCTCGGCGGTCTGATCAAGTACGTGCTGGACAACGACCTGTACTTCAAGGAGTACGTCGTCGCCTACACGAACGCCGCGGCGCTGGTGAACGAGGACTTCGTCGACACCGAGCACCTCGACGGCCTGTTCTCCGGTTTCGACCCCGAGAACCGGCAGTACGACACCGACAGCTGGCAGTACGACCCCGAGGAGCCCGACCACTCCGGCGCCGAGCAGCCGGCCGAGGCCGCGCAGCAGGACCAGCTCGAGGACCACCCGGACGTCAAGAAGAGCGACAAGGCGCAGTCCGCCGGCAGCGGTGGTCCGCCGATCCCCGCCAAGCCCAAGCGCGACGAGACGCTCCAGCACCCGCGCTCGGTCTTCCAGATCCTCAAGCGGCACTACGCGCGCTACACCCCGGAGATGGTGTCCGAGGTCTGCGGCATCGAGCCCGAGGTGTTCCTGCAGGTCGCGAAGTGGGTCACCGAGAACAGCAACCGCGACCGGACGACGGCGTGGGTCTACTCGGTGGGCTGGACGCAGCACAGCGTGGGCGCGCAGTACATCCGCACCTGCTCGATCCTGCAGACGCTGCTGGGCAACATCGGCCGCCCCGGCGGCGGGATCATGGCGCTGCGCGGGCACGCCA
>JBEPZM010000046.1:0-15168 GCA_041640835.1 Blastococcus sp. | reverse complement strand
CGACTGCCTCCGTCGTCGCGAAGACGACGGCCGCCGCGAAGCCCAGCGCGCCGAGCCCGGCACCGACGACGGCGGTCCACGCCAGGAACCGCCGCTGCAGGCCGGCCACCAGCGTCCCGGCCCCGAGCGTGACGCCGGCCAGGACGCCGGTGACCGCCACCCCGCCGTAGGGCAGGTCGACCAGCAGCGGCACCGCGCTGATGATCGTGGAGGGGAAGGCGTAGACGCACACCGCGACCGGTGCCAGCACGGTGAGCACCAGGAGGCCGTCGCCCGGCCGGACAAGCGGGGCGTCGGGTGGCGCACCGGCGCCGGTCGCCACGGGCCGGGAGAGGTCGACCGTCTCGGGCAGCCGGAGGGCGAGGACGAGACCGGCCGCGACCAGCGCCACGTGGACCAGGTACGGCAGCACCGTGGGCGCCGGTGCGTACTGGCCGAGCAGGCCGCTGGTGAGTGGGCCGAGCGCGAAGCCCGCCGTCATGGCGAACGCGGCGCGCCGCCCACCTGCCCCGTCGCCGGAGGCGCGGGACAGCTCGCCCACCCAGGCGCTGCCCACGCTGAACACGATGCCGCTGACCACGCCCTGGGCGAAGCGGGCCAGGAAGAGCAGCGCGAGGGCGTCGCCGGCGGCGGCGAAGGCGAGGGACGCCAGCCCCGCGAGCACGACACCCGGGACGGCGACCCGCCGGCGGCCGAGCCGGTCCGACAGCGGTCCGGCGACGAGCAGCGCGGGGACCAGTCCGGCGGCGTAGACGCCGAACAGGGTGGTGAGCACCTCGGGGGAGAGGCCCAGCCGCTCCTGGTAGACGAGCAGCAGCGGCGTCGGGACGTTGGTGCCCGCCGCCACCGCGAACAGGACGAAGGCCGCCCGCTTCCACGCCACCGGGGCGACCCTACGGACGCCGGGGCCGGGGCGGTCGTCGGCCGCGCGCGACGCCCGGATCACCGCTCGACGCGCGCACTGGGCCGTCGACCAGCACGATCGTTGCCACGCGTGCGTGATCACGAGGGCAGGAGGCCCGGGTGAACCTGGAGAAGGTGGTCTTCGGCTTCTTCGTCGTGCTGGCCGCGACGTTGAACTTCGGGTTCTTCATCGGCGACATCGACAACCCGGACCTGCACAACCCGTACGAGCTGTTCGCGGCGGTCGTGGTCAACCTGATCGCCACGGTGCTCAAGTTCGGCGACCGCACGCAGATCGGCGCGGTCCACCTGGCCACGAGCCTGGTCGCCGATTTGCAGCTGATCGGCGCCGCCCTGCTGTTCGGCTACGCCACGTACGTGTCCACCGCGGGCATGAACGAGTCCTGGACGGCGAGCGTGGTGTCCCTGTCGGGAGGCGCGCTGCTGGCCAACATCGTCTCGGTCGTGCTGCTCGTGGTGGAGACGGTCTCCTTCCACCGCGGGTGATCGGAGGCGGTCGTGGGCAATCCGCTGCTCACCTTCTGGGAGCACCTGTTCGACGGCGACGACGAACGGCACCAGCGCCGGGCCGTGCTGCGGGTCGCCGCGGCGTCCGCGTCGCAGGCCTCGGCCACGATCTTCCTGATCCTGCGACGCATGCGGACGCCGCTGATCGTCCTGATCGTCATCTTCGCGGTGAGCGTGCTCGGGCTGACCGTCATCCCGGGGCAGGACCTCGCGGGCGAGCCGTCACGCATGGGCTTCTTCGACGCCTTCTACTTCATGAGCTACACCGCCTCGACGATCGGCTTCGGCGAGCTGCCCTACCCGTTCACGTACAGCCAGCGGATGTGGGTGACCATCTCGATCTACCTGACGGTGATCGGCTGGGCCTACGCGATCGGCTCGTTGCTGGCCCTCCTGCAGGACCGGGCGTTCCGGTCGGCGCTGGCGCTGCAGCACTTCAGCCGCAAGGTGTCCCGGCTGCGGGAGCCCTTCGTGCTCGTCGCCGGCTACGGGCGGACCGGGGAGCTGCTCGGGCACTCGCTCGACGCGCTCGGGCGGCGGATCGTCGTCGTCGACAAGGACGACGAGCGGATCGACGGCCTGGAGCTGGACTCCTACCGCGGGGACGTGCCCGGGCTGGCCGCCGACGCCCGGGACCCGGGACATCTCGCCGTCGCGGGGCTGGACCACCCGGCGTGCGAGGCGGTGGTCGCGCTCACCGACGATGAGGAGGCCAACCTCGTCATCGTGATGGCGGCCGCCCTGCTCCGCCCCGAGCTCCCGGTCATCGCCCGGGTCACGTCCCGCGCGCTCGCCGAGCGCATGCAGGCGTTCGGCAACCCCAACCTGGTCAACCCGTTCGACCGGTTCGGGGACCACCTCCGCCTGGCGCTCCGGGCACCGGCGTCCTACCAGCTCCTGACCTGGCTGGAGAGCGGGCCGGGCGGCGAGCTGTCCGACCGGGGCGCGCCTCCGCGGGACGGGCGCTGGATCATCTGCGGGTACGGCCGGCTGGGCCGGGAGCTGACCGCCGACCTGCGCGCCGAGGGCCTCGACGTGACGGTCATCGACGACCACCCGGAGGACGTCGACGACCCCGGTCTGCTGGTCGGTGACGGGTCCGACCCCTGGCTCCTGGCGCAGGCCGACCTCGACCGCGCCGTCGGCCTCGTCGCCGGCACCGACAACGACACGACGAACCTGTCCCTCGTCGCGGCGGCGCGGCGCAGCCGGCCGTCGCTGTTCCTGGTGGCGCGGCAGAACCGGCCGGCCAGCGCGCCGCTGTTCGCCGCGATGGACATCGACGCGCTGCTCGTGCCCAGCGAGGTGATCGCCCACGAGGTGTACGCGCAGCTGTCCACCCCGTTGCTGTGGCGGTTCCTGCGGGAGATGCCGGCGCTCGGCGACGCGTGGGCGGCCGGGGTCATCGACTCGCTCACCACCGTCTGCGGAACCCGCCTCCAGGCGCTGTGGAAGGTGCGGCTGAACGCCTCGGAGGCGCCGGCGCTCGTCGGCCTCCTCGCGTCCACGCCGGTCCGCCTGGGGGACCTGCTGCGCAATCCCGAGAACCGGGCGGAACCCTTGCACGCGGTGGCGCTGCTGGTGCTGCGGGACGGCGACGCGACGCTGGCGCCCGACGAGGACTTCGTCCTGGCCGCGGGGGACGAGCTGCTGCTGGCCGGCCGACCCGGGGCACGCCGGGCGCTGGACACGAGCCTCTTCGTGCCGTCGGTCCTGGAGTACGTCGTGCACGGCCGCCGCGTGCCGGCGAGCTGGATCTGGCGCAAGCTCACGCGGACCCCGGTCGCCGGCGCGGACGTCCGGCGCTGAAGCGACCCGCTCGAGACCCGTCACGCTGCGGGGGCACCGATGACCACAGGCCACGGCGCGCCCGGGGCGGTTGACGCCTAGGAGCGGGCAGCGATTCGATCGTCCACGGGCCTCGGCAGCTGCCCCTCCGGACGGGAGCGTCGCTCACCGGCTGACCAACGGAGCCCACACCACAGCGCGCGACGGGGGCACCCGCTGCGTCGTCGCGCGGGTGCATCGCGACGCCTCATTGCGAGGAGACGCAATGTCCCTGCCCACCGACCCGGCCATCCGTACGACCACCGTCGACGCGGTTCCCACGCCCCGCGCCGAGGCCGACCTCACCGCGATCCGCCCCTTCGAGGTCCACGTGCCGCAGGAAGCACTCGCCGACCTGCGCCGCCGTCTCGAAGCGACGCGCCTGCCGACCCGGGAGCTGGTCGAGGACCGCTCGCAGGGCGTGCAGCTGGCGACCATGGAGGCCCTCACCCGGTACTGGGCGACCGACTACGACTGGCGCCGCTTCGAGGGGAAGCTCAACGCGCTGCCGCAGTTCGTCACGGAGATCGACGGCGTGGACATCCACTTCATCCACGTCAGGTCGCCGCATGCGGACGCGATGCCGTTGATCATGACCCACGGCTGGCCCGGCTCCGTCGTCGAGCTGCTCGACACCATCGGCCCGCTGACGGACCCCACCGCCCACGGTGGACGCGCGGAGGACGCCTTCGACGTCGTGCTGCCCTCGCTGCCGGGCTACGGCTACTCCGCCGAGCCGAAGGAGCTCGGCTGGGACTCGGGGCGGGTGGCGCGCGCCTGGGCGGAGCTGATGAACCGTCTGGGCTACGACCGCTACGTCGCCCAGGGTGGTGACGTGGGTGCCCTCGTCACGGACCTCATGGGCCGACAGGCGGTGGAGGGCCTGATCGGCTACCACATCAACCTGCTCACGGCAGCGCTCGCGATCGGCGATCACCTGCCCAGCGAGTCCGAGCAGGAACGCGCAGCGAGCGAGGCGTTCGCGACGTTCAAGCAGGACGGCTTCGCCTACTTCCTGGAGATGGCGACGCGGCCGGAGACGATCAGCTACGCCCTGCTGGACTCACCCGTCGCGCTGGCTGCCTGGCTGCTCGACCACGACACGGACAGCTACTACAAGATCTCCAGGGCGTTCGTGGACGGGCAGCCGGTGGGTGGGCTCACCCGGGAGAGCGTCGTCGACAACATCACGCTGTACTGGCTGACCGGCAGCGGAGCTTCGGCAGCCCGGTCGTACTGGGAGGACGGGCGAGCACTGGCCGCGGCGCTGGCGAGCGGCCAGCCTCCGCCGGCTGTCACGGTGCCGGTCGGCTTCACGACCTTCCCCGGCGAGATCTGGGCTTCTCCGCGCAGCTGGGTCGAGGCGGTCTACCCCGACCTCGCCTACTTCAACGAGGCCGCCCGGGGCGGCCACTTCGCCGCATGGGAGGAGCCGGAGCTGTTCGTGACGGAGGTGCGCGCCGCCTTCAGGCCACTGCGCTAGCACCGAACCACGGGAGGGCCCGCCCGAGGTGGGCCCTCCCACCGCGCGATCGAGGAGCCGTCATGGTCACGAAGCCGTCCCTGCTCGACAGCGTCCGCGAGGCGGTGCGCGGCCCGGGCCGCGCCCCGGGCCGAGGTGTCCCCGGAGGCTCCATGCCTCCGGTGGACGGAGCCACCGGGTGGCTCAACTCGCCGCCGCTGACGACGGCGGGCCTGCGCGGGCGGGTGGTCGCCGTCGACTTCTGGACCTACACCTGCATCAACTGGCTGCGGACCGCGCCCTACCTGCGCGCCTGGGACGAGGCCTACCGGGACGCCGGGCTGGTCGTGCTCGGCGTCCACACACCCGAGTTCCCCTTCGAGCACGACGTCAGCAACGTCCGGCGCGCCATCGGCGACCGGGGGATCACCTATCCGGTCGCCCTCGACGACGACTTCGGGATCTGGACCGCCTTCGGGAACATGTACTGGCCGGCCCTGTACATCATCGACGCGCAGGGGGACATCCGTTTCCGCCACTTCGGTGAGGGCGCCTACGAGGAGTCGGAACTGGTCATCCGGCAGCTGCTCCACGAGGGGGGCGCCGGCAGCGGGCTACCGGAGCCGGCGACCGTCGAGACCCATGGCATCGAGGCAGCCGCGAGCTGGGCGGACCTGGGATCGCCGGAGAACTACCTCGGCGCCGCGAGGTCCGACGGCTTCGCCTCGCCGGAGCGTGCATCCGGCATCCCGCGCCGCTACACCGCCCCCGCGAGGCTGGCACCCAACCAGTGGGCCCTCGCCGGGGAGTGGACGGTGCAGCCGGAGGCCGTGCGGCTGCACGAGGCCGGCGGGCGGATCGCCGATCGGTTCACCGCGCGCGACGTGCACCTCGTCATGGCTCCGCCGGCGGGCGGGGATCCCGTCCGGTTCAGCGTCCGTCTCGACGGAGCGCCGCCGGGCGCCGACTCCGGGGACGACGTCGACGACGACGGGGCCGGCACGGTCACCGAGCCGCGGCTGTACCAGCTCGTACGCCAGCGGGGTTCCGTTCGTGGGCGCACCTTCGAGATCACCTTCCACGACCCCGGCGTCGTGGCGTTCGCCTTCACGTTCGGCTGATCCGCCGCGTCAGGTGAGCACCCGGTGCTCGAAGCCTTCGCCGTCCGGCCAGATCACGTCGAGATCGAGGTACATCGCCGCGGCGCACGAGAGGTCGCCCTGGGACGGTTCGCCGGGCAGCAGGACGGCCACCCGGTCGACGAGCGTCCGGTCGGCGGCGAGGTTCACGAGGTGGCGGTACCGGTGCACCTGCCCGATCGCCGGGAACAGTCCGTCGACGGTGGCCTTCGCCTCGACGATCAGGCGGCGACGCTCGTCGTAGATGTCCGCGACGAGGTCCGTGCCCCCGTGCCGCCCGATCCGGTACTCGAGCCTCGGCCGGTAGCCGAGCGTCGCGACGTAGGAGGCGACGAGGTGGGCCTCGAGCTTCCTCTCGTCGGCGAGAGCCTGCGCGACAGTGGTGCCCGGGTCCGCGAGCCGGGTGGCCGCGAGCGCCAGCTCGCCGCGGGCGCGCCAGCACTTCATGGCGTACAGCTCGAGCTCGCGCCCCTTGAGCCGCTCGTGCATCGCCCGGTAGACGTCGGCGTGCCGGTACCTGCCCCCGAGCGCCAGGAAGGTCTGGTGGATCGTCCGGTGCCCACCGTCGGCCTTGGTCGGCCAGCCGAGGGCGAGCACGGCCTCGGCGACCTCGGCGAGCGGCGCCGCCTGCGGGTCGGTCGGTCGCGGCCGCCGGTACCGCTCCGTGTCGAGGTCGTGCGCGAGCGCCCCGGTGGACTCGAGGTCGATCACCGCCCGCAGGACGGGCTCGATGGTGAGCGACGGCGAGATGTCGAGGGTCCTCGCGAGGTGGTCCCGCGTGTCCTCCCAGGTGGCGGTGCCCGCGGTGTCGAGCTGCTGCTCGATGTAGCGGGTCGCGCGGCCCACCCGGTGCTCGAGGGTCGGGCCGAGTGGGGTGGCAGGCGACGTCATGACCGCGACCGTGCCATGCATCGGGCGCTGCGTGCAGGGCGGGGACGACGAAGCGGCTCCCTCCCGGAGGAGGAAGCCGCTTCGTCGATCGTGGTGCGCCATCAGGGACTCGAACCCCGAACCCGCTGATTAAGAGTCAGCTGCTCTGCCAATTGAGCTAATGGCGCGAGTTGCCCGGCCAGGCCGGGCAACGAGGGAGAACGATACCAGCGCGCCCGCCGCCCGGTGCGGGGTGGCAGGGAGTCCCTCGCCACATCGCCGCGCGGGCGGTTCCCGGGGTGCGGTGCCGCACGTCGCGGCCCGGATGTCGTCCTGACGTGGACACTGGTGTCTCCGGTGCCCGTCGTGGCACCGGTTGGGGGAAGGAGTCGCGAGGTGCGGCGAGCAGCGGCGGTTGTGGCAGTGGGGGCCCTCGTGTTCCTCGCGGGGTGCAGTGGCGACGACGAGGGCGGCGGATCGAGCGGATCGGGCGGTTCCGCGAGCGAGGCGGCCCCGGCGCAGCTCACCCTCGCGCCGGCCGACGGAGCCGCGGACGTCTCCCCGGTCACCCCGCTCGAGATCTCCGTGACCGACGGCGAGCTCGCCGACGTCACCGTGGTCGACGCCACGGGCACCCCCGTCGAGGGCGAGACCGCCGAGCTTCCGGGCGACCCGGACACCGAGGTCTGGACGGCGGCCACCCCGCTGGCCTACGGCACCACCTACACCCTCACCGCGACGGCGACCAACGACGCCGACGACGAGGCCGAGGAGTCGGCGACGTTCACCACCGTCACCCCGGCGACCCTCTCCACGCCGTCCGTCGGACCGCTGGACGGCACCACCGTCGGCGTCGGCATGCCGATCCGCGTCTACTTCGACGAGCCGGTCGCCGACAAGGCCGCCGTCGAGAGCCACCTCCTGGTCACCAGCTCCACCCCGACCGACGGCGTGTGGAGCTGGCTCACCGACAGCGAGGTGCACTTCCGCCCGTCGCAGTACTGGCCGGCCGACACCGAGGTCACCCTGGACGCCCAGCTCTACGGGATCGACTTCGGCGAGGGCGTCTGGGGCGAGAAGAACCGCACCGTGGAGTTCTCGATCGGCGCCCGGCACGTCTCGATCGCCGATGCCGGCACGCACATCCTCGACGTCTACGACGGCGATCGGCTGGTGCAGAGCTGGCCGATGAGCGCCGGCGGCCCGGAGTTCCCCAGCCGCAACGGCCCGCACGTCGTGACCGAGCTCAACCGCGACCGGGTCATGGACTCGAGCACCTTCGGCGTCCCGGTGGACAGCCCGAACGGCTACCGGACGCCGGTCGAGTTCGCGGTGCGGCTGTCCAACAACGGCGAGTTCGTGCACGCGGCCCCGTGGTCGGTGGCCCAGCAGGGCAACAGCAACGTCTCGCACGGCTGCATCAACCTCTCCACCGAGCGGGCAGCCTGGTTCTTCGACTTCTCCCAGCCCGGCGACGTCGTCGAGATCAAGAACTCCCTCGGACCGACCCTCTCCTCGGCCGACGGCGACATCTACGACTGGGCCATCCCGTGGGAAGAGTGGCAGGCCGGCAGCGCGCTGAAGTGAGCCTGCGCGCCTGAGAGCGGAGGTCGGGGCGTTTCCTGGCTCCGGTCGGCGGGCACCCTCCCGTCGACCAATAGGAGGTCGTCGTGGACACCTGGCTGATCATCGTGCTCGTCGTCGTCGCAGTGGTGCTGCTCGCGCTGCTGGCCCTGGCCCTGAGCAAGCGCTCCCGGATCTCGCGCGCCCGCAAGCGGGAAGAGGCGCGCGGGCACCTGCAGGAGGCCCAGATCCGCGGGGCCCGCGCCGAGAAGGAGCAGGCGCTGGCCGAGGAGCAGGCGGCGGCTGCCCGCCGCGAGCTGGCCGAGGCGCAGGAGCGCGCCGCCCTCGCCGAGCAGGAGGCCCGCGAGCGGTCCGCCCGCGCCGACGAGGACCGGACCGCCGCCGAGCAGCTCCGCGCCCGGGCGCAGAAGGCGGCCCCCGACCTGGTGCACGGCGATGGCACCGGCCCCGTCCACGGGGACGCCGGCCGGCATCCCGTCCAGGGCGACGTCCCGCCCGACCAGACCCAGGTGATCCAGACCGACCCGAACCAGGGCGGCGCCACCCGCCGCTGAGTTCCGCCCCTCCCGACGGTCCAACCCTGCGAGGACCGTCGACCCGGGAGGGCACCATGACCGATCTGCTGGCGATCGGCACGCGCAAGGGGCTGTGGCTGGCCCGCAGCGAGGACGACCGGCGCACCTGGACCGTCGGCGAACCGCACCTGCTGGCCCAGGAGGTCGCGGCGGTGAGCATCGACACCCGCCGGGCCCGTCCCCGGGTGCTGGCCGGCATCCAGTACGGCCACTGGGGCCCGTCGGTCGTCCGGTCCGACGACCTCGGGGCCAGCTGGGAGGAGACCGAGTCGGGCGCCGTCCGCTTCCCGGAGGACACCGGCGCGGCGCTGGCCCGCGTGTGGCAACTGCGTCCCGACACCGCCGAACGCCCCGACGTGGTGTGGGCCGGCTGCGAGCCGCACTCGCTGTGGCGCAGCACCGACGGCGGCTGCAGCTTCGCGCTGGTCCGCGGGCTGTGGGACCACCCGCACCGGCCCACCTGGGAGCCCGGGGCGGGCGGCGGCGCGGTGCACACCATCCTCCCGGACCCTGCGACCGACCGGATCACCGTGGCGATGAGCACCGGCGGCGTCTACGTCAGCGAGGACGGCGGCGGCGAGTGGGCGCCGCGCAACCGCGGGATCAGCGCCGTCTTCCTCCCCGAGCCGCCGGAGTACGGCCAGTGCGTGCACAAGGTCGCCGTCGACGCGGGTGATCCGGCGCGCATGTACGCGCAGAACCACTTCGGCGTCTTCCGGACCGACGACGGCGGCGGCTCGTGGACGTCGATCGCCGAGGGCCTGCCCGCCGACTTCGGCTTCCCGATCGCGGCGTCACCGACGACGCCGGGCACCGCCTGGGTGGTTCCGCTGGTGGCCGACATGGAGCGGGTGCCGCCGGGAGGGCGGCTGCGCGTGCACCGCACCCGCGACGCCGGGGCCAGCTGGACCGAGTCGGGGGAGGGGCTGCCGGACGCGGCCTGGACGGCGGTCCTGCGGGACGCCTTCTGCGTGGACGCGGGCGATCCGACCGGCGTGTACGTCGGCACCCGCGACGGCTGCGTCTACGCCAGCGCCGACGAGGGCGACACCTTCACGCTGGTCGCCGACCACCTGCCCGACGTCCTCGCGCTGCGCGCCGTCCGGCTGCCATGAGCGTCCAGGTGGTGCTGCCCGGCGTGCTGGCCGACCTCGCGGGCGGCGCCAAGCACCTCGACCTCGACCCCGCGGGCGGCACGCTGGCCGACCTGCTGGACGCCGTCGCGGCGCGGCATCCGACGCTGGACCGGCGGATCCGGGACGAGACGGGGCGGGTGCGCCGGTTCGTGAACGTCTACGTCGACGGCGAGGACGTGCGCTGGCAGGGCGGGCTGGCCACCGCCGTGCACGACGGCGCGGTCGTGCAGGTGCTGCCCTCGGTCGCCGGCGGCTGAGTCAGAGGGCGGCGAGCTCGGCGCAGGTCTCGCAGAGCTGCTGGTCGTCGTAGCCCGCGGGCGGCCAGGGCTGCTGCTCGTCCATGGAGACGTAGGCGCCGCACAGTGCCTTGCGGCTCTGCCCGCTGACCCGGCCGATGGTGGCGTGCGCCGGGCCGATCTGGCGCGGCTTCAGCCCGCCCACCCCGAAGGAGCCGACCATCACGACCGCGTGTGCCGTGCCGTACGCGTAGACGCTGGTCATGCTCGTCAGGGTCTCCAGCCGCGGCAGCCCGGGGCCAGTACCGCCGGGTGCGTGTTCGGCGCACCCGCCACTCCCGCCCCGCCCGTCGCGGCAGCGGGCCGATCGGTGCCGTCGGAGGGCGTTCCTGGGCGCCGGGCGTGCTATCGGCGCGCTACCGCGGGCCCAGCGCGGCGGTGAGCGCGGCCCGGACGTCCGCGGTCTCGGCCTCGCCCGCCGGCAGCTGTGGCAGCCGCATGGCCGGCCCGGGGATGAGGCCCAGCAGGGAGAGCGCGAGCTTGGCGCGCAGTGCCCCGTTCCCCGTCCCGGAGATCAGGTCGATCACCGGCAGCACCGACCGGAACACCTCCCGGGCCCGCTCCGGCTCGCCGTCCCCGGCCAGGGAGATGACCTGCGCCAGCTGCTCGCCGACGAGGTGCCCCGCCATGCTCACCAGGCCCACCGCCCCGACCGCGAGGAACGGCAGCAGCAGGCCGTCGTCGCCGCAGTACCAGGCCAGTCCGGTCTCCGGGATCAGCCGGAAAGCTGCGAGCGGATCCTCCGTCGCGTCCTTGATGGCGGTGATCCGCGGGTGCTCGGCCAGCGTGCGCACTGAGTCGGCGCCGAGCCGGAGGCCGGCGCGCGCGGGCACGTCGTAGAGCATCACCGGCAGGTCGGAGGCGTCCGCGACCGCGGTCAGGTGCGCGACGGCGCCGTCCTGCGAGGGGCGCGAGTAGTACGGCGTGACGGCCAGCAGGCCGTCGGCACCGGCCTCGGCCGCCTGCCGCGCCATGCCGACCGCGTGCCGGGTGTCGTAGGAGCCGGCCCCGGCGACCACGACCGCGCGGCCGCCGACCGCCTCGACGACGACGCGCACCAGCGCCGCCTTCTCCGCGTCCGAGGTCGTCGGCGCCTCGCCCGTCGTGCCGTTGAGCACCAGGCCGTCGTGCCCGGAGTCGACCAGGTGCACGGCGAGCCACGCGGCGGCGTCCAGGTCGACGGCCCCGTCGTCGGTCATCGGCGTGACCATCGCCGTCAGCAGGGCGCCGAAGGGCGGGGCGGCGGGAGTGGCGGGCATGGCCGGGGAATCTACGTGGCCCCGTCCCCGTCCCCGTCGCCGTCCATGGCCGGGCGGCTCGTGTGACCTGGGACTCAGGGCCGTCGGAGGGGTTGGTTATCTTCTGCGCAGACTCCGCCTGGGGGCTGGGTCCCGACCCCGGGGGTGGCTGTGCAGTCCGCGCTCTACGAAGCCGAGCACGAGGCGTTCCGCGCGACCGTGCGGGAGTTCCTGGCCAAGGAGGCCGTGCCGCACGTCGAGGCGTGGGAGGCGGCGGGGCAGGTCGACCGGGACGTCTGGCTCGCCGCCGGCGCGCAGGGCCTGCTCGGGATGGACGTGCCCGAGGAGTTCGGTGGCGGCGGGGTCAAGGACTTCCGCTACAACGCCATCCTCACCGCCGAGGTCGGCCGCGCCGGTGCCACCGGGCTGGGCTTCACGCTGCACAACGACGTCGTCGCCCCCTACCTGACCGACCTGTGCACCGCGGAGCAGCAGGCGCGCTGGCTGCCCGGCTTCGTCCGCGGCGAGCTGATCACCGCCATCGCCATGAGCGAGCCCGGCGCCGGGTCGGACCTGCAGGGCCTGCGGACGACGGCGGTCCGGGACGGTGACGACTGGATCCTGAACGGCCAGAAGACGTTCATCACCAACGGCATCCTCTCCGACCTCGTGCTGGTCGTGGCCCGCACCGACCCCGAGGCCGGCGCCCGCGGCTTCTCCCTGCTGGCCGTCGAGCGCGGCATGCCCGGCTTCGAGCGCGGCCGGAAGCTCGACAAGATCGGCCTGCGCGCGCAGGACACCGCCGAGCTGTTCTTCGAGGACGTCCGCGTGCCCGCCGCCAACCTCGTCGGCACCGAGGGCCACGGCTTCTTCCACCTGATGCACAACCTGCCCCAGGAGCGGCTGTCCATCGCCGCGGGCGCGGTCGCGGCGGCCCGGATCGTGCTGGACGCCACCGTCCAGTACTGCAAGGACCGCACCGCCTTCGGCAAGCCGATCGGGAAGTTCCAGAACACCCGGTTCGAGCTGGCCGAGATGCACACCGAGGTCTCCATCGCCGAGACCTATCTGGAGAAGGCGATCCTCGAGCACAACGCCGGCCGGTTCACCGCCGAGGACGCCGCGATGGCCAAGTGGTGGACCACGGAGCTGCAGAAGCGCGTCGTCGACCGGTGCCTGCAGCTGCACGGCGGCTACGGCTACATGATGGAGTACCCGGTCGCGAAGGCCTTCCTGAACTCCCGCGTGCAGACCATCTACGGCGGCACGACCGAGATCATGAAGGAGATCATCGGTCGTTCGCTGGGGCTCTGAGCGCCGCACCCGGTCCCGCCGCACGCCCCCTCGCACCGCCAGGAGATCTGCCGTGACCACGCCCGACCAGCCCGCCCCGACAGTCCTCACCGAGCGGACCGGCCACGTCCTGCTGATCACGATCAACCGGCCGCAGGCCCGCAACGCGCTGGACCTCGACGTCGCCACCCGGCTCGCCGACGCGTTCGACGCCGCCGAGGCCGACCCCGCGATCCGCTGCGTGGTGCTCACCGGGGCGGGGGACCAGGCGTTCTCCGCGGGTGCCGACCTCAAGGCCCTGGCCCGCGGCGAGCGGGCGATCGTGCCGGGCCGCGAGCACTACGGCTTCGCCGGCTTCGTGCGCCACCCGGTGAGCACACCGGTGATCGCCGCGGTCAACGGCGCAGCACTGGGTGGCGGCACCGAGCTGGCGCTCGCCGCCGACCTGGTCGTCGCCGCGGAGCACGCCACCTTCGGGGTGCCGGAGGTCAAGCGCGGCCTGCTCGCCGCCGCCGGCGGGGTGTTCCGGCTGCCCGACCAGCTGCCGCGCAAGGTGGCGATGCGGCTGGTCCTCACCGGCGAACCGATGAGCGCCCACGAGGCGCTGCGCTGGGGCCTGGTCAACGAGGTCGTCGCGGCCGCCGACGTGCTGCCGACGGCGATGGCGCTGGCCGGGGTCATCGCGGCCAACGCCCCGCTCGCGGTGCAGGCCAGCAAGCGGCTGGCCCTCGGCATCGTCGACGGCGACCGCCCCGCGGAGACCGCCGAGTGGGACCGCTCCGGGCAGGAGATGGCCCGGCTGCTCGCCTCCGCCGACGCGGCCGAGGGCATGCGCGCCTTCGCCGAGCGGCGCCCGCCGGAGTGGACCGCCGGCTGACGTCGGCGCCCGGGACGCCTCCGGACGGGTGAGGGCCGGTGGTCAGGTGGCGAGGCGCGACCGTACGTTTTGACCATGCGCACAGTCCGGAGGGCACCGGCGTGGGTCTGGTTCGCGTCGGTGCTCGCCCTCGGCGTGCTGGCGCTCGTCACGGCCGGCTGGGTGGGGGCGTCGTCGCCACCGCCATCGCCCCCGGGCGCCGGGCCGGTCACCGAGCCCGACCCGGTGCGCAATCCCGACGGCACGGTGGGCCCGGTGGTGGCGCTGGGTGACTCCCTCACCGCGGACGACTCCCTCGCCGCGGACCTCGGGTCGGCGGTCGCCCCGGGCGGGGTGCTCTACCCGTCCTGGTTCACCTCTGCCCTCGAGGACGAGCCGCGGCTGGGAGCCGCGGCCAACGCGGGCATCCCGGGCGACACGACGGAGGAGATGGTGGCCCGGTTCGCCCGTGACGTCGCCGTGCACGCGCCGCGCGTCGTCGTGATCCTGGGCGGCACGAACGACCTGCCCACCGGGCGGACGACCGAGCAGGTGGTGGGCACGCTCGAGCAGCTGGCCGATCTGGCCCGTGACGCCGGCGCGGTCCCGGTCCTGGCCACGATCCCGCCGCGCACGGACGGCTCCTTCGCCTCCGACGTCGCGGACCTGAACGCCGGCATCCGCCGGTCGGCGGCGTCGAGCGGCACTCCGCTGATCGACTTCTTCTCCGTGCTGGCCGACGAGGACGGCGGCTGGCGCACGGGCTTCAGCGAGGACGGCCTCCACCCGACGGAGGACGGCGCCGCCGCGATGGGCCGGATCGCGGTGGAGACGCTCGTCGGGGACTGACCGGACGGCGGGGTGCGCGGTCGTCTCGCGGCGGCGCGGGTGAGTTCGCGCAGGTTCGGGCAGGTATCCGGCATGAGCACCGTTGCACCGCGCCTTCCCGACGCCCTGCAGGCGCTCCGCGATCTCCTCGCCGACGCCCCGCTGCACCTCGACGTCCCCGGCCGGGACGAGGCGAGCCGCTCCGCCCGTGCCGTCGTCGACCAGATCGACGACTACCTGCTGCCCCGGCTGCGCGACCTCGACGCCCCGCTGCTCGCCGTCGTCGGCGGCTCCACCGGCGCCGGGAAGTCCACGCTGGTCAACAGCCTGCTGGGTGCGGCGGTGACGACGGCCGGCGTGCTGCGCCCGACCACCCGGGCGCCGGTGCTGGTCTGCTCGCCGGCGGACCGGGACGCCTTCTCCGGCGACCGGGTGCTGCCGGGCCTCGCCCGCAGCACCGGCGAGGGGGAGGTCATCGGCGGCCTGCGACTGGTGGTCGCCGACGCGCTGCCGCCCGGGCTCGCGGTGCTCGACGCCCCCGACGTCGACTCGGTGGTCGAGACCAACCGGGAGCTGGCCGGCCCGCTCCTGGCGGAGGCCGATCTCTGGCTGGTCGTGACCACCGCCGCCCTC
>JBEPZM010000045.1:0-15504 GCA_041640835.1 Blastococcus sp. | reverse complement strand
CGCCGGGCGGTTGGACACCGGGCTGATCGAGCGGCGGGGCGAGGAGCTCGCGCTCGCCGGGCCGCCGCCCGCTGAGGTCTACGCCGCCGCGGCGCTTGCGCTGCTCGTGGAGTCCGAGCCGACCAGCGGCGTCGTCGACCGGTGGGACGTGCCCGACGGCTGGCGGCTGGGCGAGCCGGCCTGGACGGTGCGCCGGCTGCAGGCCTCCGGCGGGGAGCCGGTCACCGTCCGGGTGCGCGGGCGCTCGGGGGCCGCAGAGGTCGCGGTGGGGGACGACGACCCGGTGCCGGCGAGCGCCGTCCGGGACGGCGACCAGCTGCGCGTGACGCTGGACGGCCGGACGACGTCCGCCGTCGTGGTGCACAGCGGCGGCACCGTCTGGCTGGCCGCCGGCGGACGGGTGACCGCGCTGCGCGAGCACGAGCGGCTCGCGTCGTCGCACGGACCGGTCGGTGGGGACGGCGCGGTGACCTCGCCGATGCCCGGCACGGTGACCGTGGTGCAGGCGTCCGTCGGCGACGAGGTGACGGCGGGAACCCCGCTGCTCGTCGTCGAGGCGATGAAGATGGAGCACGTGCTCACCGCCCCGATCGCGGGCACGGTGACCGAGCTCGGCGTGACAGCCGGCCAGACGGTCGCGCTGGACGAGCGGGTGGCGCTGGTGACCCCGGCGACCGACGCTCCGGAGCAGCAGGAGAACTGATGTTGGACTACCGGCTCGACCCCGAGACCGAGGCGCTGCGGACGACGGTGCGCGAGTTCGCGCGCGAGGTCATCGCCCCGCAGATCGGCGAGTTCTACGAGCGTGACGAGTTCCCGGCCCACATCGTGCGGCAGATGGGCGAGCTCGGGCTGTTCGGCCTGCCGTTCCCGGAGGAGTACGGCGGCTCCGGCGGCACCTACTTCGACCTGTGCGTGGCGCTCGAGGAACTGGCCCGCGTGGACTCGTCCATGGCGATCACCGTCGAGGCCGGCGTCTCGCTGGGAGCCATGCCGATCTTCCGGTTCGGCACCGAGGAGCAGAAGCGCGAGTGGCTGCCGCGGCTGTGCGCCGGCGAGATGCTGGGCGCCTTCGGGCTGACCGAGGCCGGCGGCGGCTCGGATGCCGGCGCCACCCGCACCACCGCGCGGCTCGAGGACGGGCACTGGGTGGTCAACGGGTCGAAGGCGTTCATCACCAACGCAGGCACCGAGCTGACCGGCCTGGTGACGGTCACCGCCGTCACCGGCACGCGGCCCGACGGCGGCAAGGAGATCTCGGCGATCCTCGTGCCGTCGGGGACGCCGGGTTTCGTCGTCGGCCAGCGGTACTCGAAGGTCGGCTGGAACGCCTCGGACACCCGCGAGCTGTCCTTCGACGAGGTGCGGGTGCCCGCGGAGAACCTGGTGGGGGAGCGGGGCCGCGGCTACGCGCAGTTCCTCTCGATCCTCGACGAGGGGCGGATCGCGATCTCGGCGCTGTCGGTCGGCCTGGCGCAGGGCTGCGTCGACGAGTCGGTGAAGTACGCGGGGGAGCGGGAGGCGTTCGGGCAGGCGATCGGCAAGAACCAGGCGATCCAGTTCATGATCGCCGACATGGAGGTGCGGGCCTCGACCGCGCGGCTGGCCTACTACCGGGCGGCGGAGAAGATGCTGCGCGGCGAGCCGTTCAAGCGCGAGGCGTCGATCGCCAAGCTGTACAGCTCCGAGGTCGCGATGGACAACGCCCGCTACGCCACCCAGGTGCACGGCGGGTACGGCTTCATGAACGAGTTCCCGGTCGGCCGGTTCTACCGCGACGCGAAGATCCTGGAGATCGGCGAGGGGACGTCCGAGGTGCAGCGGATGCTCATCGCCCGCGACCTCGGCCTGGGCTGAGAGGTCTGGACGCCTCGATGATCGATCGGTACAGTTTCTCGTACCACTTGCCGTTGGAGGTTCTGTGTCCATCACCGCCAGCGAAGCGCGTCAGCGGCTCTTCCCGTTGATCGAGGAGGTCAACGACGACCAGCTCGCCGTCGAGATCGTGTCCAAGAAGGGCACGGCCTTTCTCGTGTCCGCGGACGAGTACCGCTCGCTGAAGGAGACCGTGTACCTCCTTCAGTCGCCGGCCAATGCAGCCCGCCTGCGGGAGAGTCTGGCCGAGAGCGCCGCCGGCAAGACGGAGGAGCGCGACCTCCTGGCGTGAGGATCGCCTTCAGCTCCCACGGGTGGGAGGACTACACGAGCTGGGCGGGGGACCGGAAGTCGCTCCTCCGGATCAACCGTTTGATCGCCGAGGCCGCTCGCGACCCGGGCTCGGGGACCGGCAAGCCTGAACGGCTGAGCGGGAACCTCTCCGGTTGCTGGTCGCGCAGGATCGACCAGGAGCACCGTCTCGTCTACACGATCGACGGGGATCTGCTCGTCGTCCTCCAGGCTCGCTACCACTACTGAGACGTCGTCAGATCTTCGTTGACGATCATCGGCCGGGCCGGGTGACCTCCTGGGGCGGCTGAGCGTTGCGGGGACGGGTGGTAATTCGACCCGGGATCGTCCCGTGTGCCCCGGAACCAGCGGCTGACCGGGCGGTTTCCGCTCGGACACAGTCCGCTTCGGCTCGTGGCGATGGTCGCCCCGAGACCGTCGGAGACCCATCGTGAAGCAGTCGGCCCGTCCCGCCGTTCCCCGCACCCGCCGGCGGAACGTCTCCGTGGGCGCGCTGCTCGCGACCGCCGCCCTCGCGACCGGGTTCGTGCTCGCGCCCGTGGCGGCTGCGACGGACGCAGGAGTCGAGCGCAGCCGCACGTGGCAGGCGGGCTCGGCCGTCCGGGCCGTGCCCCTGGCCCCGCTGCCGCCGTTGATCGGCTCGGCCACGCTCGCGCTGCAGATCTCCGGGGCGGCACCCGCCGACCTGGACCTGGCAGGCGTCGAGTTCGAGCTCGTCGGCCTCGGCGTCGAGCCGATCACCGGGCTGTGCGTCACGGACGCGACCGGGAGCTGCGCCATCGAGGTCGTCCCCGACGTGGCGAGCGGCACCGGGCAGACCGCGGGCAGCGAGATCGTCCTGCCGGCGGGCGCGTACAGCGTCCGGCAACTCACGGCGCCGGTCGGGCTGACGCCGGCCGGGGGCATCGCGCCGCTCGAGCTGTGCGTCGCTCCGACTCCCGAGGGGTGTTTTACGAGCCGGACCGTCATCAACACCTCGACGTACCGAACCCGTACCGAGATCCAGGTGCTGTCCGCGAACGGGCTGGTCGCCGGTGCCGAGGTCACGCTCACCGGTCCCGGCTTCCCGGCGACCCCCGCCGTCACCGACGAGGACGGCCGAGGCTCGTGGAGCGGCTGGTTCCGCCCGGGCGAGTGGTGGTTCGCCGTCGCCGGTCAGCCCGCGCCGCTGCTCATGACCATGACCGCCGAACAGGGCGACACGTCGCAGCCGTGGCGGCTCGAGCTCACCCTGCCGTCCGTCGCGCAGCCCGAGGTCGCGGCCCCCGCTCCTGCAGCGGCTACGGCCGCGGCGCCGTCCTCGAGCGGGGTGCAGCCCGCGCCCGCACCCGCACCCGGGATCAGGCCCCGACCGGCCGCCGTGGCGCGTGTCGTCCCCTCCGCCGACGAGCCGCAGGAGGAGGTTGCTCCTGCCCCGACCCCGGCTCCGACCGTCGTCCCCTCGCCGGCGGAGTCCGGGAACGGTCAGGTCTTCGTTGCTGCGGATGGCCCGGCGCTGGAGACCGAGGGCAGCGCGCAGCTCCTGTCCGCCGGCCTCGGGATCCTGTTCGTGGTGCTGGTGCTCACCGGCTACGGCGTGCTGCGCAGCCGTCAGCGCCGTCCCGCCTGAGCCCAGGCCCTCTGACCGGCGGTCAGCGGCGGAGGTTGCGCTGGGTCCGGTAGGTCGCCCGGGCGGCCCGCCGTGCGGCGCGCCAGTTGCCGACGTGGAAGCCGAGGTAACCCCCCGCCGCTCCGCCGACGGCGAGTGCGGTCAGCACGGCATCGTTCATGGCGCCCCCGCTCGCGGATCCCGAGGTGGATGCGCGGAATCGTGAACTGCGGGGTCTCGGGCGGCCGCGGACACGCCGGTTCCACCGGGCCCCTCATGCCGGCTCCGCGGTGCGCCGTGACCAGCCGTCAGCCCGCGCACACGGCGGCGTGGGTCAGTCGGCCTGGGGCGCGCGGTCCGGGACGGCGACGCTGAGCAGCACGACGCTGTCCTCGTCCGCGTGCAGGCTGTGCCGCCGGTTCGGGATCGGGCTGATCTGGTGCGCCGCGAGGCTCACCGTCTCGTCGCCGGCGACCAGCCGCACCCGGCCGCGGATGACCAGGATCGTGGCCGGCCCGGGGCTCTCGTGCTCGCTCAGCTCCGCGTCGGCCCGCAGGGCGATGACCGTCTGGCGCAGCCCGTCCACCGGGTGCGGCAGCGTGCGGCCGGCCCGGCCGGCGTGCTCCGAGGTCGCCTTCTCCAGCAGTTCGCCGGCGAGTGCGTGCAGGTCGATGGGCGCGTCGGTCGTCATGCGTCCCGACCCTAGGGCCGCAGGGCTCAGGCGGTGACGTCGACCAGCACCTTGCCGACGGCCCCGTCCTGCACGGCCTGGTGGGCGGCGGCGGTCTCGGCCAGCGGGAAGACGTGCAGCGGCAGGCCCACGTCCTCACCCACCCGCACCGCCCCGTCGGCGACCGCGGTGGCGATGTCCTCGATGCCCATCACCTTGGCGCGCTCCGGCTCGGTGTAGACGAGCACGAACTGCCAGCGGGCGTTGGGCCCCATCTGCGTCCGCACTGGGACGGTGATCTCCGCTCCGCCGTCGTCGGCGTACATGGCGACGGCCCCGTGCATGCCGATCACCTGGGCGTCGATCCCGGCATTCGTCGCGCCGGACACCTCGACGATCGCCTGCACGCCCTTGGGCGCGATCTTGCGCACCTCGGCGACGACGTCCTGCTCGCGGTAGTTCACGACGTGGTCGGCGCCGGCGGCCGCGGCCAGCTGCGCCTTCCGGGGGCTGCTGACGGTGGCGATGACCGTCGCGTCGGCCCAGCGGGCCAGCTGGATCGCGGCGTTGCCGACCGCACCGGCGCCGCCCTGCACCAGCACGGTGTGCCCGGTGAGCGCGCCGGCGCCGAGCCGGTCGGGCAGCCCTTCCGCGACGGTCAGGCAGCGGTGCGCGGTGAGGAACGGGATGCCGAGGGAGGCGCCGAGCTCGAAGGAGGGGTCGGCGCCCAGCAGGACGACGTGGCGGGCCGGGACGACGGTGTGCTCCGCGGCGGTGCCCCAGCGGCGCTGCCAGGCGGCCTCCCAGATCCACACCCGCTCGCCGATCAGCACCGGGTCCACGCCCTGGCCGACGGCCTCGATGGTGCCCGCGCCGTCCTGGTTCGGCACCTGTCCGTCGGGCCCGGGCCGGGCGGCGCTCCGGGACTTCCAGTCGGTCGGGTTCACGCCCGAGAAGGCGACCCGGACCCGCACCTCACCCGGGCCGGGCTCGGGGACGGGGGCGTCGGAGAGCTCGAGGACGTCGGGGCCACCGGCTCGGCGGTAGGAGATCAGGCGCACGGCCGGGCTCTACCCGCTCGGACCGGGTCGACGCGCCCAGGCGTCAGGAAGCCGGCGCCTCGGCGGAGGCAGGGGTCGGGCGCTCCGCCTGGACCCTGCGCCAGTGGAAGGCGAAGACGCCGCCCGCCAGGAGCAGCGCCGTGCCGGCCGTCACGGCGTCGCGGATCGCGTCCCGCCGCTGCACGTCCGTCTGCAGCTCCAGCTGCTGGTCGCCGCTCAGGAACTCGATGGGGGTGTAGGCCGTCCAGCTGAAGGAGGGCGTGGGGTCCGGGTAGGCGATCGCCAGCGCGCTGCGCACCAGCACCACGGCAGCGAGGACGCTGATCACCAGCATGGCCAGGCAGACCACGTAGAGGTACACGGTGCGCGGGGTTGCTCGTTCCTGGCCGACCACGGAGGCTCCTCTCGCGGGCGCGGCGCAACTACCGCGCGGTGCGGCGGATGATGCCGCACATCGCGGCCGTGAGCTGCAGGAACGCGCGCGGATGCACCCGTGCGTGTCGGTCAGCCGGCGTAGCCGTCGGCCTCGGTCGGCCACTCGACCGGCGGCAGGCCGGCGAGCGCGGCGAGCCGGTCCACGGTCAGCTCGACCGACTCGTCGGTGGGTGGCTCCCCGCTGGGCGAGGCGAGCAGGGGGAGCACCTCGGCCGGGTCGAGGTCGGTGCCGGTCGCCTCCTTCGCCCAGGCGGCGAAGCCCTCTGCCTCGGCGTCGACGTCGACCGGGTCCGAGGCGTCGACCTCGGCGAAGTAGAACCGCGGCTCGTAGCCCAGGAAGAAGCGGCCCCCGCCGGCGTCGGTGCGGCGGTGGTCGACCGTGGCGAACCCGCTGTCGTGCACGTCGACCAGCAGGAACGGCACCGCCGTCGGCGCGCTGCGGGTCCACCGCCCGTCGCTGTACACGAACTTCCCGAAGAGACCCACGGGCCGAGGCTAGCGACGGTCGCCGGTCAGCCGGTCAGCCCGCCGGGAAGGTTCACCACGATCGCCTCCTGGCTGCTCCGGGCGATCACGACGACGGCCTCCTCCGCTCCGGGGTTCTCCTCGCGGTGCGGGGTGAACGGCGGGACGAACACGTAGTCGCCCGGCTCCGGCGTGAGCCGCACCTCCTCGCCGTCGCGGGCGAACACGAACACCGGGTGCCCGGAGACGACGTAGATCGCGGTCTCGGAGTCGCCGTGGTGGTGGTTGCCCGACGACGCGCCCGCGCCGACCGTCGTCCGGCCCATCCAGAGCCGCTCCGACCCCACGGTGGACGACGAGATCGCCTCGCTCCGGCTCATCCCCGGCGTCTGCCCGGTCGCGCCGGAGAGCTCGTCGGCCGCGACGTGCCGCAGCGGGCGGTGCCAGTCGTCGTGCTGCTCGCTCATGGCGCTCCCCGGTGCCGGCGGGTGGACGCCGTCGACGCTAGCGCTCCGCCGTGCCGGTCGACCGCTCCTTCGCGCGGTCGATCCACTCCAGCAGGACCACCGTCACTCCGCAGACGGCGAGCGAGGCCAGCCACCACCAGGGCGCGGGCAGCCGGAGGGGGAACGCCAGGAACAGGTCGCCGTCGAAGACCAGCCGGGAGACGAACGGCGCCAGGCCGTTGTAGATGCCGACCAGCAGGACCAGCCCGGAGAGCGCGTCGTAGCCGCCGGTGGCCGACGGCGTGGTCCCCTCGCCGTCGGTCGCTGGTGACGGCTCGACCGGCGGAGGTGCCGAGCGCTCCTTCGCGGCGTCGATGGCGATCAGCGCGACGGCGGCGAGCACCAGCACCGCGAGGCCGGCGATCCACCACCAGGGGGCGGGCAGCAGCAGCGGCAGCGCGATCCGGTCGTCCCGGTCGAACACGCCGTGGACGACCAGCGGCACCAGCCCCTGAGAGATGCCGACGAACCACACGAACGCCGAGGCGGCGTCGTACCCGCGGGTGCTCTTCCCCTGCTGCTGCTCCATGAGGCCCAGCTGACCCGAGATCGGGCGCAGGCACATCGGTCTTTGGTCGAGGGCAGCGCTACGTCGGTAGCCGGAGGGGGCGACCGCGGTCGCCCCGCGTTCCCGCGGGAACGTCAGGCGAGCGCTTGGGCCACCAGGCTCAGGTAGTCGTCCGCCGGCGCCAGCAGGGCCGGGTCGTCGCCGTCGGAGCGCACGACGACCAGGACGACGACGTCGCCGGTCCGCACCAGCCGGCGGTCGACCAGCTCGGTCCCGGGCACCGTCCGGAGGATGCGGATGCCCTCCCAGCCCGCATCCGACCACGGGTCCACCCGCTGCTCCTCGACCGACGGCGTCTCGGGCACGCCGTCGCCGTCCAGGTCCCGGGTGCCGGCGATCGACCAACCGCACGCCGCGGCCGCCTCCGCAGCCGTGTCGAGCACCGCCGCGGCCTCGTCCGGGCCGTCCGTCGTCCAGCCGTACGCCTCGAGGGTCGTGGGTGCGGTCTGGTAGTTCACCGCGACCGGTGCGCGCCACTCGCCGGGCAGCCCCGGCGGGGTGAGGTCGGGCCGGGCCGGGTCGGGGTCGCACAGCGTCGCGGGGGTCGGCCGCGCCGCGACCGCCACGAACCCCGGCAGCTCGACCCCCAGCGACTCCTCCAGCTCTCCGGAGGCGCCGGCCGCGCTCCCACACCCGGACAGCAGCACGGCGGCCGAGGCCGCACCTACCCACGCCGATCTGCGCACCGTCATCTTCCCGTCCTCCGGTGCCGGAGCCTAGGACCTGGCGGTTCCGCGATCCCGCACGAGACGCGGGTCGGGAGCGCCGGGGAGGGTCAGCCGTCCGGCTGTCCGGTCTCCCGCAACCGACCGCCGTCGAGCTGCAGCCAGCGCTCGACGCCGATCCGGCCGAGGAAGTGCTCGTCATGGCTGACGACGACGAACGCGCCGCGGTACGCCTCCAGCGCCCCCTCGAGCTGGGCGACGCTGACGAGGTCGAGGTTGTTGGTCGGCTCGTCGAGCAGCAGCAGCTGGGGTGCCGGCTCGGCGAACAGCACGCAGGCGAGGGTGGCGCGCAGCCGCTCGCCGCCGGACAGGGCTGCCAGCGGGAGGTGGATGCGCTCGCCCAGGAACAGGAAGCGGGCCAGCAGGTGCCGGCGCCGGTCCGCCGGCATCGCCGGGGCGGCGGCGACCAGGTTCTCCAGCACGGTGCGGTCGGGATCGAGCAGGTCCAGCCGCTGCGAGAGGTAGGCGATCCGGCCGTCGGCGCGGCGCAGCTCACCGCTGTCCGGCGCGACGTCCCCGCTGATCAACCGGAGCAGGGTGGACTTGCCGGCACCGTTGCCGCCGGTCAGCGCGATCCGCTCCGGACCGCGGATGGTCAGGTCGACGCCACCGTCGTCGAACAGCGCCCGACCTCCTCGGTGCACCTGCAGCGCCGAGGCGCTCACGACGGTGCGGCCGGCCGGCACTGCGGTCGCGGGCAGCTCCAGGGCGATCGTCGGATCCTCGCGGAGCGCTCGCTCGGCCTCGTCCAGCCGTGTCCGGGCGTTGCTGAGCCGCGCCCCGTGGACCTCGTCGGCCCGGCCGGCGGACTCCTGTGCGTTCCGCTTCCGCTTGCCGGCGAGGATCTTCGGGATGCCGGCGTCCTTGAGGTTCCGCGCGGCCGTGCTCTGTCGTCGCTGAGCACGCTCGCGGGCCTGCTGCATCTCTCGTTTCTCCCGCTTGATCTCCGATTCCGCGCCGCGGACGTCCCGCTCGGCGGCCTGCTGTCCCGCCCGCACGGCTGCCTCGTAGGCGGTGAAGTCGCCGCCGTAGGTGGTGAGGCCGCCGCGGTCGAGCTCGGCGATGCGGTCCATGCGGTCCAGCAGGGCACGGTCGTGGCTGACCAGCAGGAGGCAGCCGGTCCACTCCTCGACGACGCCGGAGAGGGTGCGCCGGGCCTCGGTGTCGAGGTTGTTGGTCGGCTCGTCGAGCAGGAGCACGTCGGGCCGCGTCAGCAGTTGCGCGGCCAGGCCGAGGGTGACGACCTGTCCGCCGCTCAGGGTGGGCAGGGGCCAGTCCAGCGCTATGGCGCCGAGCCCGAGCCGGTCCAGCTGGGCGCGACTGCGCTCCTCGACGTCCCAGTCAGTGCCGACGGTCGTGAAATGACGCTCGTCGGCGTCGCCCGCCTCGATCGCGCGCAGGGCGGCGAGCACGGGGGCCACCCCGAGCACGTCGGCCACGGTCAGGTCGTCGGTCAGTGGCAGCGTCTGCGGGAGGTACCCGAGCGCGCCGTCGACGGACACCGAGCCGCCGGTGGGCCGGAGGTCACCGGCGATGAGCCGCAGCAGCGTGCTCTTCCCGGCGCCGTTGGGAGCGACCAGACCCGTGCGGCCGCCGCCCACGGTGAACGACAGGTCGGTGAAGACGGGAGTCTCGTCGGGCCAGGAGAAGGACAGGGTGGAGCAGACGATCGATGGATCGGACATGGCAGAGCCCTCGGACGGGCCACGGGCGCGGAGGAGCGACCCGCAGGGGACGGGCAGGGACGCGGACGACGGCCTCGCGGCGGCTGCGCTGGTGCGCGCCGGCCGGGGCACCCCGGATCAACCGGAGATGTCGTCGTCACCCAGCACTGTTCGGTCCCCCAGGTCTGCGGATGGTGCTCGCCGACGATAACAGCGGGCGCCCGCCCGCATTCCTCAGCGCGGCGTGATCGAGAGGGTGAGCTTCGCGCGCCCCTCCTCGGAGCGCGCGGTGGCCAGCCGCTCGGCCGACGGCGTGCCGTACTCCGTCGTCCGCTGGCGGGCCGGCCGGCCGATCGCGGCGGCCATGGCCTCCAGCTCGGCGATGGTCTTCAGCGAGCCGTTCTCGCTGCCGGCCATCCGGCTGATCGTCTCCTCCATGAGCGTGCCGCCGAGGTCGTTGGCCCCGCCCTGCAGCACCGCCTTGGTGCCGGCGTCGGCGAGCTTCACCCACGAGGTCTGGATGTTGGGGATCCGCCCGTGCAGCAGCAGCCGGGCGACGGCGTGGATCGCCCGGTTCTCGCGCACCGTCGGGCCCGGGCGGGCGACGCCGGCGAGGTAGATCGGCGAGTTGTGGTGCACGAACGGCAGCAGCACGAACTCGCTGAAGCCGCCGGTGCGGTCCTGCAGCGCGGCCAGCGTCCGCAGGTGCCCGACCCAGTGCGCCGGGGTGTCGACGTGGCCGTACATCATCGTCGACGTCGTCGGCAGGCCCACCTCGTGCGCGGTGCCGATGATCTCCAGCCAGGCGGCCGTCGGCAGCTTGCCCTTGGTCAGCACCCACCGGACGTCGTCGTCGAGGATCTCCGCCGCGGTGCCCGGGATCGAGTCGAGCCCGGCCTCCTTGAGCGCGATCAGGAACTCGCGGTACGACAGCCCGGTGCGGGCCGCGCCGTTGACGATCTCCATGGGGCTGAAGGCGTGCAGGTGGATGTCCGGCCGGCGCTTCTTCACCTCGCGGGCCAGGTCGAAGTAGGCGGTGCCGGGCAGGTCGGGGTGGATGCCGCCCTGCATGCAGATCTCGGTCGCCCCGGCGGCCCACGCCTCGTCGACGCGGTCGCCGACCTGCTCCATCGACAGCGTGTACGCGTCGGCGTCGGTGCGCCGCTGGGCGAAGGCGCAGAACCGGCAGCCGGTGTAGCAGACGTTGGTGAAGTTGATGTTCCGGTTCACGACGTAGGTGACGTCGTCGCCGTTGACGTCCCTGCGGACTGCGTCGGCGAGCACGCAGAGAGCCTCGAGGTCGGCGCCGTCGGCACCGAGCAGGGCGAGGTACTCGGCGTCCGAGAGCCCGGCCGGGTCGGTCTCGGCGTGCGCCAGGGCGGCGTGCACCTCGGGGTCGCCGACGGTCAGCGCGGTCGAGTGCCCGTCGCGTGCGCTCTCGGTGCGGTCGCGCAGCTCCGACCAGTCGCCGTACACGGCGTCGAAGTCGGTGCGCCGGTCGCTGGTCCGCCCGGTGGTGTCCACCTCGACGTGCAGGTCCACCCGGCCCGACGACGTCCACGACTCGTCCGGCTCCTGCCACGGCAGGCCCACCGGCAGCCGGCCCTCGACGGCGAGCCCGTCCGGGCCGGCCAGGGCGTCCACGTGCGGGCGCACCCGCGGGTCCAGCCACGGCTCGGGCTGCCGCACGTACGGCGGCTGGGCGGCGAGGCGCTCGCGCAGCTCGAAGCCGGCGTCCGCGCTCAGCTGGGCCAGCTTGTCGATGTTCGGCCAGGGGCGCTCGGGGTTGACGTGGTCCGGCGTGAGCGGCGAGACGCCGCCCCAGTCGTCGACGCCGGCGCGCAGCAGCAGGCCGAGCTCGGTGGAGTCGGACAGGTTCGGCGGCGCCTGCACCCGAGCCTTCGGGCCCAGCAGCAGCCGGGTGACGGCGACGGCCGCGATGTACTCCTGCAGCTCCAGGTCGTCGTGCGCCTGCATCGCGGTGCGCGGCTTCGCCCGGAAGTTCTGGACGATCACCTCCTGCACGTGCCCGTGCCGCTGCGCGCTGGCCCGGATCTCGCGGACGGCGTCGACCCGCTCGGCGTAGTCCTCGCCGATGCCGAGCAGCACGCCGGTGGTGAACGGGACGGCGGAGCGCCCGGCGTCCTCGAGCACCCGCAGCCGCAGCGCGGGCTCCTTGTCCGGCGAGCCGAAGTGCGGGCCGCCGGGTTCGGACCACAGCCGCGTCGCCGTCGTCTCCAGCATCATGCCCATCGACGCCGACACGGGCTTGAGCCGCTGGATCTCCTCCCACGACAGGACGCCGGGGTTGAGGTGGGGGAGCAGCCCGGTCTCCTCGAGCACCCGGATCGCCATGGCGCGCAGGTAGCCCAGGGTGGAGTCGAAGCCGTGCGCCTCGAGCCACTCGGCGGCGACCGGCCAGCGGTCCTCGGGGCGGTCGCCGAGGGTGAACAGCGCCTCCTTGCAGCCCATCGCGGCGCCGGCGCGGGCGATGTCGAGCACCTCGTCGGGGGAGAGGTAGGGCGCCTTGCCCTCCGCGCGCAGCTGGCCCGGCGTCGTCACGAACGTGCAGTAGTGGCAACGGTCGCGGCACAGGTGGGTGAGCGGGATGAACACCTTGCGGCTGTAGGTGACCACGCCGGGCCGCCCGGCCGACGCCAGGCCGGCGTCGCGGACCCGCGCGGCGGCGGTCAGCAGCCGGTCGAGGGGCTCGCCGTCGCCCAGCCCGCGGGCGTGCAGCAGCGTCTCGGCCTCGACGGCGTCGAGGGGGACCCCGCGCTCGGCGCGGGTCAGCGCGCGACGCAGGGCGGACTCGGAGGGTGCAGGCAGAGCGCTCATAGCGCGTCCGACGCTAGTCCGCGCAGCCGCCTCCCGGGTTCCCCGCCCCTCCGTGGCCGCGAACTGGCGCCCACATCGGCGATGTGGGCGCCATGACGGCCGCATGGGCCCCAGATCGCCGATGTGGGCGGGAAGGGCACGCGGGTCCTTTCTCAGAGGTCGCGGCGGACGAAGGAGACCGCGGCCAGCCCCCACACCATCGCCACCCACAGCACGGCCCAGCCGAGGTAGGCCGCGGTCAGCGGGGCGACGCTGAGGAACGGGAACGCCTCGCCGTCGGCGCCCCCGAACTGCAGCAGCGCGGAGGGGTCCTGGAAGCCGTGCATCGCGCCGCGCCACAGCCCGTCGGTGGGCAGCAGCACCCGCGACACCGCGCCCACCCGGGCGACGGCGTCGTTGCCGAGCGCGGCACCGATGCCGCCGACGACCCCGGCCACCCACGTCGTGCAGAACAGGCCCACCGCGACCACGCCCGACGCCATCGGCGAGATGACCGTGGAGAGCAGCACGGCGAGGGTGAGCAGCACCGTCGTCTGAGCGGCGAGCAGCGCGAGGGCGGTGACCGGCGCGGGCGGCCAGTAGTCCACCGTCAGCCGGACGACGACGATCTGCGCGAGCCCGGCGAGGACGACGAAGCCGGCGCCGAAGGTGACCAGCCCCAGCCACTTGCCGAGCAGGAACGCCGAGCGCCGGATCGGGCGGGCCAGCACCGCCAGCGCGATCCCGGACTCCGTCTCGCCCGCGAGCGTCGGGCCGGCGAGGAAGGCGGTGCCCAGCGCGGCGATGAGGCTGTAGCCGAACATGACCAGGTTGAGCAGGATCGACGCGGTCAGCCGCGCCTCGCCGCTGGTCAGCGTGCCGCCGGTCTCCGCGGCGAAGCGGGAGAAGCCCCAGCCGCTCACCGCGATCAGCACCAGGGTGAGGACGGCGAGCGCGAGCAGCACCCGCCGCCGGGCCGCCTCGCGCAGGGTCAGCCCGGCGACGGTCAGGACGACGCGGGTCACGGCCGCTCCTCCGAGCCGTCGCGCAGGATGCCGAGCAGGCGCTCCTCGAGGCTGATCCGGCCGGGCTCGACGGCGTGCACCCGGACGCCGAGCGCGGCGAGATCCGCGACCAGGTCGGGCACCGTCGCCTCGTCGTCCACCGGCAGCGCGACGGTGAACCACGCGCCCTCCCGGTGCACGGGCCCCGCGGCCGCCAGCCGCGCCTCGCCCGCCGGCGGCACGCCGGTCAGGTGCAGCCGCACCTCGTGCTGGCCGAGGAGCTCCAGCAGCGAGCCGGACGCGGCGACCCGCCCCCTGTCGAGGATGACCACCCGGTCGCACACCCGCTCGACCTCGCCGATCAGGTGCGAGTTGAGCAGCACCGCGATGCCGCGCGCCTTGAGCGAGAGCACGATGTCCCGCACGTCCACCCGGCCCAGGGGGTCCAGGGCCGACGTCGGCTCGTCGAGGACGACGAACTCGGGCCGCGCGACCAGCGCGACGGCGAGGCCGAGCCGCTGCTGCATCCCCTTGGAGAAGCCGCCCACCCGGTCACCGGCGCGGTCGGCCAGCCCGACGAGCGCGAGCACGTCCCGTCGCTCGTCGGCCGTCACGTCCATGCCCGAGAGGCGGACGTGCAGCTCCAGCACCTCGATGGCGCTGAGCCACGGCTGGTAGCGGAACAGCTCGGGGAGGTAGCCGACGCGGGCCCGCGCGGCCGGTTCGGCGGCCGGCCGGCCGAGCAGCATCACCTCGCCGGCGTCGGGGCGCACCAGGCCGAGCAGCATCTTGATGACGGTGGTCTTGCCGGCGCCGTTGGGCCCGAGCAGCCCGACGACCTCGCCCCGGCCCACCTCCAGCGACACCCCGTCGACGGCGGTGCGCTTCCCGTAGCGCTTGCGCAGCCCGGTGCACCACACCGCCGCCGGCGGGGGCAGGTCGGCGACCAGCCGTGCGGCGTCGCGGACGGCGGCGTCCCCCGCGCTCAGCGGAGCCCCCGGGCCACGGCGAGCACCTCGTCGCTGTCCAGCGGCCCGGCGACGACGGTCAGCTCGCCGTCGGCGACCCAGACGACGGCGGCCAGCGTGCGGTCGCGGGTGGCCAGCACCGTGGCCCGCTCGCCGTCGACGTCCTCGGTCGAGCTGGTGACGTAGTCCGAGGGCACCGGCAGCGGCAGCGTGGAGCCGTCCGCGGTGAACGCCCGGAGCTGGGCCGCGACGTCGTCGGGCAGGCCGGGCAGCTCGAGGAGGTAGTCGCGGACAGTCTCGAACGGGATCCCCGACGAGAAGGCGGTCGGCGCGACCGCGCGGCCCACGACCAGCCCGGGCGCGCCGGTCGAGGTGGTCCACACCTGGGCCACACCGGGCCCGGCGACCAGGCGCACCGAGCTGCCGTCCAGCCCCGGCGGCGGGGTCGGCAGCGTCTCGCCGGCCTCCGCGGCGGCCCGGGCGGCCCGCTCGGCGGAGAAGGTGAAGGTCGCCGTCACCTGCCCGCCCACCTGGTACACCGGCTCCCCGGTGACCCCGGCCGGCAGCGCGTCCACCTCGGGCACCTCCAGTCCGCTCTCCGCGGCGGCGGTCTCGGCGTCGGGCACCGAGCGCAGGTCGCCGTCGCCGGTCAGCTCCACGTCCCCGTAGGCCTCCAGGTCCGGCAGCGCGACCAGGTCGGCGCTGCGCAGGCCCACGGCCGCGACCTCCTCGGTGCGGAAGATCGGCAGCCAGTCGTTGGCGGCCGCGGTGCCGGCCCCGGCGAGGACGACGCCGACGGCCAGGGCGGCCGCGGCCGGACGCCGGACGAGCTCGCCGAACCGGGTC
>JBEPZM010000044.1:0-15598 GCA_041640835.1 Blastococcus sp. | reverse complement strand
AAGCCCCCGGCCGGCGTCGACGTCGCCATGGTCGCCCCCAAGGGCCCCGGCCACCTGGTGCGCCGCGAGTTCGAGAACGGCAAGGGCGTGCCCTGCCTCATCGCCGTCGAGCAGGACGCCAGCGGCAACGCCCAGGCGCTCGCGCTGTCCTACGCGAAGGGCATCGGCGGCTCGCGCGCCGGCGTCATCAAGACGACCTTCGCCGAGGAGACCGAGACCGACCTGTTCGGTGAGCAGGCCGTGCTCTGCGGTGGCGCCAGCGCGCTGATCACCGCCGGGTTCGAGACCCTCACCGAGGCCGGCTACCAGCCCGAGGTCGCCTACTTCGAGTGCCTGCACGAGCTGAAGCTGATCGTCGACCTCATGTACGAGGGCGGCATCGCCAAGCAGCGCTGGTCGGTCTCCGACACCGCCGAGTACGGCGACTACACCTCGGGCCCGAAGGTCATCGACGCCCGCGTGAAGCAGTCGATGAAGGACGTGCTCACCGCCATCCAGGACGGCTCGTGGGCCGCGGCCTTCATCGCCGACCAGGACGCCGGCGCACCGGACTTCAAGGCCAAGCGCGCCGCCGCCGAGCAGCACCCGATCGAGGAGACCGGGCGCAAGCTGCGCGGCCTCATGAGCTGGGTGTCGGCCTCCGACGACTACACCGGTACCGCCGCGCGCTGATCCCGCGAACGCAGAACGGGCCCCGTCACCGAGAGGTGACGAGGCCCGTTCCGTGTTGCGTGGGTCAGTAGCCGGGGCCGCCGGCCGCCTGGTACTTCGGCGAGGGGCCGTGCTGGTTCGGCGCCGGGTCGCTGTCCGTGGCCCACCACACGATGAGCAGGATGATGCCGACCAGCGGCACGAGCGCGATCAGCTGCCACCAGCCCGACTTGCCGATGTCGTGCAGGCGCCGCGCGCCGACCGCGAGGCCCGGGATCAGCAGGCCGAGGGCGACGACCACCTGGAACAGGGGCACGCCGATGATCTGGTCGATGATCGAGGCGACGATCGAGGCCAGGAAGTTGGCGAGGTAGAACCACCAGAACTCCGAGCGCCGGGCCCGCCCGGTGAAGTTGGCGTACTGCGACAGCACGCTGCGCACCGCCGTGGCGATGTCCAGCTGCGGAGCGGCCGCGCCGGGCGCGCTGTAGCCGGGGGCGGCGGGGTAGCCCTGGCCGTAGCCGGGCTGCTGACCGTAGGCCGGCTGCTGGCCGTAGCCCGGGGCCTGGCCGTAACCGGGGGGCGGCGGGGGAGGAGCTCCCCAGCCCGGCTGGTCCTCGGGCGGGACGTTCGGGCCGGAGCCAGGGGGTGGGGTGGTCATCGCGCAGCGTCCTCCTGTGGCGCCCGCCACGGTGGCAGGTCGAAGGCGGAGTGTAGGGGCTCTCGTGCGCGGGGTCACCCGCCGCGACGGGCCCGGTGGGCAGCGAAGTACTCGGCAGCCGGCCGCAGGGACAGCAGCAGCACGATCGCCAGCGCGCCGGCGAAGAACAGCAGGTTGACGACGACGTCGCCGCCGCTCGTGCTGCCGAGGCTGCCGAGGAAGCCCAGCGTGGTGAAGAAGAGCGCGATCGAGCCGCCCACGAGCAGCAGCACGCGGCTGCGACCGGTCAGCGCCCACACCGATCCCCAGATGAGCAGCACAGTCCACGCCAGCGCCAGGAGGCCGAGGACGAGGGCGACCCCGGCGGCGGCGTCGGCGAACTCGTCGAACGCGGCCGGGGAGTCGTCGTCCAGACCGCCGGCGATGGCGCCCAGGACGATCGCCCCCAGCGTCACCACGATCCCCAGCGCCCCGAACAGGAAGCCCAGGACGGCGGCCGCGATCACGGAGCCGGGCCGCGCGGGCGGCGGCCCGTAGGGGCCGAACTGCGGCGCGGGCTGGTAGCCGGCCTGGTACCCGGCGTAGCCGAACTGCTGGCCGTGCGGTGGCTGGTTCCACTGCGGGTCGCCCGGGGGCAGGGTCATGGTCTCCTCCGTCGGCGTGGGACGTGCCGGCTGTCGTCCACGGTCAGGATGGCGAGCGCGGGTCGCGGCGGCAACAGCGCCCCGTCGGTCCCGAGCAGTGGGACGTTCCTCCCACGGTTCGCACCCGGCCGACCCCGTGAGGGGCGCCGTCCCTAGGCTGTCGAGCCGTGACAGCCATCGTGTCGGGGCCCGCGCCCGTCGTCCTGATCGCCGAAGAGCTGGCCCCGAGCGTCCTGGAGGTGCTCGGGACCGACGTCGAGATCCGGCACGTCGACGGAGCCGACCGGTCCGCGCTGCTGCCCGCGCTGGCCGACGCGGCCGCGGTCATGATCCGCAGCGCCACGCAGATCGACGCCGAGGCCCTCGCGGCCGCGCCGAACCTGAAGGTCGTGGCCCGGGCCGGCATCGGCCTGGACAACGTCGACGTCGCCGCTGCCACCGAGCGCGGCGTCATGGTCGTGAACGCGCCGACCTCGAACATCGTCAGCGCCGCCGAGCACGCCGTCGCCCTGCTGCTGGCCGCCGCCCGCCAGATCCCGGCCGCGGACGCGACGCTGCGCGAGGGTCAGTGGAAGCGCTCGAAGTTCATGGGCGTCGAGATCACGGACAAGACCGTCGGCGTCGTCGGGCTCGGCCGGATCGGCGTGCTGTTCGCGCAGCGGCTGGCCGCCTTCGGCGTCGAGCTCATCGCCTACGACCCCTACATCCAGCCCGGCCGCGCCGCCCAGCTCGGTGTCCGGCTGGTCTCGCTGGAGGAGCTGCTCCGCGAATCCGACTTCATCTCCATCCACCTGCCCAAGACGCCGGAGACCCTCGGTCTCATCGGCGCCGAGCAGCTGGCGCTCACCAAGCGCGGCGTGATCATCGTCAACGCCGCCCGGGGCGGCCTGGTCGACGAGGCCGCGCTCGCCGACGCCCTGAAGTCCGGCCAGGTCGGGGCGGCGGGCCTGGACGTCTACGCCACGGAGCCCACCACCGACAGCCCGCTGTTCGGACTGCCGAACACCGTCGTCACCCCGCACCTGGGTGCCTCCACGACCGAGGCCCAGGACAAGGCCGGCACCGCGGTGGCGCGCTCGGTGCGCCTGGCGCTGCAGGGCGAGTTCGTGCCCGACGCGGTGAACGTCCAGGCCGGCGGCGTCGTCGCCGAGGACGTGCGCCCGGGGCTCCCGCTGGCCGAGAAGCTCGGCCGGGTGTTCACCTCCGTGGCCGGCGGGCTCGCCCAGTCCGTGACCGTGGACGTGCGCGGCAAGCTCGCCGAGTTCGACGTCGCGGTGCTGCAGCTCGCGGTGCTCAAGGGCGTCTTCTCCGACGTGGTCGAGGAGCAGGTCACCTACGTCAACGCCCCGCTCTTCGCCGAGCAGCGCGGCCTCGAGGTGGCGCTGACCAGCGACCTGGAGAGCCCCACCTACCGGAACCTGGTGACCGTGCGCGGCGCGATGGCCGACGGCCGCCAGGTGTCGGTGTCGGGCACGCTCTACGGCAAGAACCAGGTCGCCCGGCTCACCGAGGTGGCCGGCTTCGAGATCGACCTGGCCGCCGACGGCCGGCTGCTCTTCTTCACCTACGCCGACCGGCCGGGCGTCGTCGGCGCCGTCGGCGCGGCGCTCGGGGAGGCCGGGATCAACATCGCCGGCGCCCAGGTCAGCCGCACCACCGAGGGCGGCGAGGCGCTCATGGCCGTGACCGTAGACAGCCCGGTCAGCCCCGAGCTGCTCGAGGACATCGCGGGCCGCATCGGTGCGCGCGAGGCCCGCGCCGCCGACCTCGACACCCTCTGAACCAGGAGATCGACCCATGCGCTTGGCAGTGATCGGTGGAGACGGCATCGGCCCCGAGGTCGTCGCCGAAGGGCTCAAGGTCCTCCGCGAGGTCGCCCCCGACCTCGAGACGACCCCCTACGACCTCGGCGCGGCCCGCTGGCAGCGGACCGGCGAGCTGCTGCCGGACACGGTGCTCGACGAGCTGCGTCAGCACGACGCGATCCTGCTCGGCGCGATCGGTGACCCGAGCGTGCCCCCGGGCATCCTGGAGCGCGGGCTGCTGCTGCGGCTGCGCTTCGAGCTGGACCACCACGTGAACCTGCGCCCGGCCCGGCTGTTCGACGGGGTCCGCGGTCCGCTGGCGGCCGAGGGCCCGATCGACATGCTGTGCGTGCGCGAGGGCACCGAGGGCCCCTACGTCGGCAACGGCGGCGTGCTGCGCAAGGACACCCCGCACGAGATCGCCACCGAGGTCAGCCTCAACACCGCCTTCGGGGTCGAGCGGGTGGTCCGCTACGCCTTCGAGCGCGCCGTCACCCGGCCGCGCAAGCACCTGACGCTGATCCACAAGACCAACGTGCTCACCCACGCCGGCGGCCTGTGGTCGCGGATCGTGGAGGAGGTCTCCGCGGAGTTCCCCGACGTCCAGGTCGCCTACCAGCACGTGGACGCCGCCTCGATGTTCTTCATCACCGACCCGGGCCGGTACGACGTCATCGTCACCGACAACCTCTTCGGCGACATCGTCACCGACATCGCCGCGGCCGTGACCGGCGGCATCGGGCTGGCCGCCAGCGGCAACCTCGACGCCTCCGGCACCAACCCGAGCATGTTCGAGCCCGTGCACGGCTCGGCGCCCGACATCGCCGGCCAGGGCATCGCCGACCCGACCGCCACGGTCCTGTCGGTCGGCCTGCTGCTCGAGCACCTCGGCCGCTCGGAGCAGGCGAAGAAGGTCAACGCCGCCGTCGCCTTCGACCTCTCGACCCGCGACCCGCAGCAGCAGCTCCGCACCACGCAGGTCGGCGACCGGCTGGCGGCGCTCGCCTCGGGCTGAGTCAGGCCGCGGGCGGCTCCGCCCGCAGCAGGTCGCCGACCGGGACGGGCAGGTGGGCCCGGCCGGTCTCGCCGGGCGCGGGCCACTCGGGCCGCACCGTGCAGCCGGCGGGGGAGGACTCCACCAGCACCACTGCCTGCCAGGTCCAGTCCTCGGCCGGCCTCCCGGCGTCGACGGCGCCGGTCATCGGCTCGCCGGGCAGCCGGGCCCACCACCGGCGGTCCAGGGCAGGCAGCCCGCCGGCCTGGAGCAGGGCCGCGACGTCCTCTCTCGGGCCGGCGTCGGCCAGGGGGATGCCGGTGAGCAGCAGCGGCACCGCGCGGCCGGGCCCGCCGTCGTGTGCCAGCCAGCCCACCTGCTCGCCGTCGGCACGGTGGACGGGGGTCCAGTCGGAAGGGATCACGGCGGGCCAGCCTGCCAGGGGTGGACCGCCGGCCGCGCATGATTTACTCGTCGCGATGTACGCCACCCGCACGATCATCATCGTTTAGCGCGCAGTCCCCTCCTCGACTGCGCGCAGACCTCCCGTACCCGGGGGGTCTTTTTCGTGTTCGGGCCGGCCGCACCCCCAGGAGTCCCCATGACCACCCACCAGATCGACTTCCACGTCTTCGACACGACGCTGCGCGACGGCGCCCAGCGCGAGGGCGTCAGCTACTCCGTGGCCGACAAGCTCGCCGTCGCCCGGTTGCTGGACGAGATCGGGGTCGGGTACATCGAGGGCGGTTGGCCGGGCGCGATGCCCAAGGACACCGAGTTCTTCTCCCGTGCCCGCACTGAGCTCAAGCTGCGGCACGCCCAGCTCGTCGCGTTCGGTGCGACCAGGAAGGCCGGCGTGCGGGTCGAGGACGACCTCCAGGTCCGCGCCCTCCTGGACGCGGGGACGCCGGTCGTGTGCCTGGTCGCCAAGAGCGACGTCCGGCACGTGCGCGAGGCGCTGCGGACGACGCTGGAGGAGAACCTGGCGATGGTGGCCGACACCGTCGCGTTCCTCGTCGCCGCCGGGCGCCGCGTGTTCGTCGACTGCGAGCACTTCTTCGACGGCCACGCCGCCGACCCGGACTACGGCGTGGCGGTGCTGCAGGCGGCGTTTGGCGCCGGCGCGGAGGTCGGCGTCCTGTGCGACACCAACGGCGGCATGCTGCCCTCCGGGGTGAGCCGGGTCGTCACGGACGTGCGCGCCCGGGTGAGCGGCCGGCTCGGCATCCACTGCCAGGACGACACCGGCTGCGCGGTGGCCAACTCCCTGGCCGCCGTCGAGGCCGGTGTCACCCACGTGCAGGGCACCGCCAACGGCTACGGGGAGCGGGCCGGCAACGCCGACACCTTCGCGCTCATCGGCAACCTGGTCACCAAGATGGGGCTGCCCGTGGTGCCGGCCGAGTGCCTGCCCGAGCTGCAGCGGGTCAGCCACGCCATCGCCGAGCTGGCCAACATCGCGCCCGACGACCACCAGCCCTTCGTCGGCGCCTCGGCGTTCGCGCACAAGGCAGGGCTGCACGCCAGCGCCATCAAGGTCAGCCCCGAGCTCTACAACCACCTCGACCCCGCCGTCGTCGGCAACGACATGCGCATCCTGGTCACCGAGATGGCCGGCCGGGCGTCGGTCGAGCTCAAGGGCCGCGAACTCGGCGTCGACCTGACCGGCCAGTCCGACGCGATCGGCCGGGTGGTCGACCGGGTCAAGGTGCTCGAGGCCGACGGCTGGTCGTTCGAGGCCGCCGACGCCTCCTTCGAGCTGCTGCTGCGCGGCCAGCTGCCCGACGCGCCCGCGCCCTTGTTCGAACTGGAGAGCTACCGGACATCGGTCGAGCACTGGGGCAACGGCGTGGTCGTCAGCGAGGCCACCGTCAAGGTGCATGTCGACGGCGAGCGGGTCATCAGCACCGCCGAGGGCAACGGCCCGGTCAACGCTCTGGACAACGCGCTGCGGCAGGCGCTGGTGCACCGCTACCCGCAGCTGGCCGACGTCGCCCTGGCCGACTACAAGGTCCGCATCCTCGGCTGGCGCGGTGGCACGAGCGCCACCACGCGGGTGCTCATCGACACGACCGACGGCGTGGGGGAGTGGACCACCGTCGGCGTCCACGCCAACATCGTCGAGGCCTCCTGGCACGCGCTGGTCGACGCGATGACCTACGCGGTGCTCCGCCGGCCGTCCACCGCGGACTGACCGGTCAGCGGGGCTGGATCTCGCCCATCGGGCCCCAGCCTGAGACGTCCGGCGCGTCGACGTAGATGATCTGCGGCTGCGCGGCGACGAGGTCCGGCGCCTGCTCGACGAAGCGCCTGAACGCGTCGGTGCCGACGTGCGCCGCACCCGCGTCGGAGTCGCGGAAGCCCTCGACGCAGACGAAGGTGTCCGGCTCCTCGAGGCTGCGGGACCACTCGAAGAACAGCGAGCCCTCCTCGGCGTTGACCGAGCGGGCGTAGTCGGCGGCCAGCGCCACCCACTCGTCGCTGCGCTCGGGACGGACGGGGAACTTCACGACGATGAGGATCACGACGACATCGTCGTCCCGCGGACGACGGACCGGCCACTCGCCCTCGTGGCAGGGCCTCGACCTCGCGGTGTGGCAGGCAGGCGCGCGGTCGACGGCGCGGTTCGCTGCAGTACGGCGAGGTCGAGCTTCTCAGAGCGGGTCGAGCCGCCGCTCCAGGAGGCAGAACTCGTTGCCCTCGGGGTCGGCGAGCACGTGCCAGTTCTCCTCGCCGGTCTGCCCCACGTCGGCGGGGACGGCGCCCAGGTCGAGCAGCCGCTGCAGCTCGGCGTCCTGGTCGCGGTCGGTCGGGTTGACGTCGATGTGCAGCCGGCGCCGTCCCTCGGTCGGGTCGCCGACCGGACCGAAGATCAGCGTCGGCGCCGCTCCGCCGAAGCCCTCGGCCGGGCCGATCTCAACGCTGCCGTCGTCCTCCCGCCCCAGCACCCGGTAGTCCAGCACCGCGGCCCAGAAGGCGGCCAGCGCCTCGGGATCACGGCTGTTCACGACGAGCTCGGAGAAGCGGCAGGCCATGGCCGACACGGTAGGTCCACGACGCCGGACTAGCCTCGTCGCGTGCGCATCGTCCGTTTCGCCTCCCCCCAGGGCATGTCCTTCGGCGTCCTCGACGGAGACGGCCAGGTGGCCCAGATCGAGGGCCACCCCTTCGGCCAGATCTCCTTCACCGGCGCCCGCTACGCGCAGGCCGACATCCGGCTCCTGTCGCCGATCCTGCCCAGCAAGGTGGTGTGCGTGGGCAAGAACTACGCCGACCACATCGCGGAGATGAAGGGGCTCACCGGTGACGCGCCGAAGGAGCCCCTGCTGTTCCTCAAGCCGTCGACCTCGGTGATCGGCCCGGGCGACGCCATCCGCATCCCGGCGGGCAGCACCAACGTGCACCACGAGGTCGAGCTGGGCGTCGTCATCGGCGCCCGGGGCGCGCGCAACGTCACCCCGGAGCAGGCCGGCGCCAGCATCTTCGGCTACACGATCGGCAACGACGTCACCGAGCGGGACATGCAGCAGAGCGACGGGCAGTGGACCCGCGCCAAGGGCTTCGACTCCTTCTGCCCCCTCGGTCCCTGGATCGAGACCGACCTCCCCGGGGTCGGCCTGGACCCGGCCGACCTCGAGGTCACCTGCACCGTCGACGGCGAGCCCCGCCAGTCCGGTCGCACCAGCTCGCTGATCTTCGACGTCCCGACGCTGATCTCCTACATCTCCCGCGTCATGACGCTGCTGCCCGGCGACGTCGTGCTCACCGGCACGCCCGCCGGGGTCGGCCCGATCCGTCCCGGCCAGCGGGTGGAGTGCACGATCGAGGGGCTGGGCTCACTGGCCAACTCGGTCGCCGCCGCCGACGCCGTCTCCACCGCCGGTGGCTCGCGATGACTGCCGTGCCCGGGCCGGTGCGCACCCGGTTCTGCCCGTCGCCCACCGGCATGGTGCACGTCGGCCTGATGCGGACGGCGCTGTTCAACTGGGCGCACGCCCGGCACACCGGCGGCAGCTTCGTCTTCCGCATCGAGGACACCGACGCCGCGCGGGACTCCGAGGAGTCCTACCGGCACCTGCTCGACTGCCTGCGCTGGCTCGGCCTGGAGTGGGACGAGGGCCCGGAGGTCGGTGGCCCGTTCGGCCCCTACCGGCAGTCGGAGCGGTCCGAGATCTACCGCGACGTGGCCGCCAGGCTGTTGGAGTCCGGACACGCCTACGAGTCCTTCTCGACCAACGAGGAGGTCGACGCCCGCCGCGGGGCCGCCGGCCAGGACCCCAAGCTCGGCTACGACAACCACGACCGCTTCCTCACCGACGCGCAGAAGGCCGCGTTCCGCGACGAGGGGCGCTCTCCGGTGCTGCGGCTGGCGATGCCCGACGAGGACCTCGTCTGGACCGACCTGGTCCGCGGCGAGGTGCGGTTCGCCGCCGGCTCCGTGCCCGACTTCGTGCTGGTCCGTGGCAACGGCGCCCCGCTCTACCCGTTCGTGAACCCGGTCGACGACGCGCTCATGCAGATCACCGACGTGCTCCGCGGTGAGGACCTGCTGCCCTCCACCCCGCGCCAGCTCGCCCTCTACGCCGCGCTCACCGACATCGGCGTCGCGCAGGGCACCCCGCGCTTCGGCCACCTGCCCTACGTCACCGGCGAGGGCAGCAAGAAGCTGTCCAAGCGCGATCCGCAGTCCAACCTGGACATCTACCGGGAGCGCGGCTTCCTGCCCGAGGGGTTCGCCAACTACCTGGCGCTGCTGGGCTGGTCGATCGCCGAGGACCGCGACATCTTCTCCATGGCCGAGCTGACCGAGGCCTTCGACATCACCCGGGTCAGCGCCAACCCGGCCCGCTTCGACCTGAAGAAGGCCGAGGCCATCAACGCCACCCACCTGCGGGCGCTGCCGGTCGAGGAGTTCACCGAGCGCGTGACGCCGTACCTGGCCGCCGCCGGGCTGGTCGCGGAGCCGCCGACCGCCGAGCAGCAGCGGATACTGGAGTCCATCGCACCGCTGGCCCAGGAGCGGATGATCGTGCTGTCCGAGGCCGTGGGTCTGCTCGGGTTCCTCTTCGTCGAGGACGTCGAGATCGACCCGGCCGCGGCCGAGAAGCAGCTGTCCGGCGACGGCGCGGTGGCGGTGCTCGACGCCGCGACGACGGCGCTGCGCGAGCTGGCGGAGTGGCGCACCCCCGAGATCGAGGCGGCGCTGAGGTCCGCGCTGGTCGAGGGGCTGGGTCTCAAGCCCCGGCATGCGTTCGGCCCGGTGCGGGTCGCCGTCAGCGGCCGCACCGTCTCGCCCCCGCTCTACGAGTCGATGGAGCTGCTCGGCCGGGAGCGCACGCTCGCCCGGCTCGCCGCGGCGCGCGACCTCGCCGGCGGATGACCGCCGAGGCGTCGCGGGAACTGGCGCCGGAGGAGCAGGCGGCGGAGCGCTACGCCGGTCCGCCGCCCACGCTGCGTCCGTCGCCGGACCTGCTGCCCGAGGCGGCACCGCGGCAGCCGGCGGTCGTCGAGGAGCCCGAGCAGGTCCGGTCGACGCCCTTCCTCATGGCGATGCGCGCTGCGCCGTGGGCCTGGTGGCGCCCGGTCGCGGGCCTGCTGCTGATCGCCTTCCTGCTCGGCATCGCGCTGGTGCTGACCCGCATCACCGACGTGCTCACCGGCACCGGTGCCGACCTCGATCCGGTCCCGCTCACCTGGCGCGGTCTGCTGGTCACCGGCCTGTTCGTCGCCGTCGCGCTGCCCGCGGTGCTGCTGGCCTGGCCGGTGGTCCACGGCGTCGGGCCCGGGCGCGGGCTGTCGGAGGCAGGCCGGTTCCGCTGGCCGCTGCTGGGCCGGTCGGCCGTGCTCGCGCTGGGCACCGCGGGCCTGGGCGTGGCGGTGGGCTGTGCCGGCGCCGTCTGGCTCGCCGGCCGCGCCGTCCCCGGTCCGGTGGACGATCTCGGCTGGGTGCTGCTGGTCGGGCTGCTCACGGTTCCGCTGCGCGCCGCCGCGGAGGAGGTGCTGCTGCGCGGGTACCTCAGCCAGGCCGTCGCCGGCTGGATCGGCCGGCCCCGGGCCGGCGCCGTCGTCGCCGCTGTCGTCGCCGCGCTGCTCGGCGCCCTCCTGCACGGCACGGACGACGTGCCCGCCTTCCTCGGCCGCGTGGCGCTCGGGCTGGCCGCCTCGGCGGTCGTGGCGGTCACCGGCGGGCTCGAGGCAGCCGTCGCGCTGCACGCCGTCGTCGCCGTGACAGTGCTGCTGCTCGCCGCCGGCCTGGGGGAGGACGCCGTGCCGGGACTGGTGCCGGGTGGCCCGGGATCGGCGTACGCGCTGGTCGGAGCCGCGGGGCTGGTGGCGTTCGTCGCGCTGACCGCCCGCCGGGGCACGCGGAGCCGGAGGGGGGTGCGCGGGCCCGGTTGAGCTTCGGGTATCGTCTTCTGCGGCGCCGTGAGAACGGCCCATGGGGTATGGGGTAATTGGCAGCCCGACGGTTTCTGGTTCCGTTAGTCTAGGTTCGAGTCCTGGTACCCCAGCGAGGAAGCGCAATGTCCTCTGCTGGAGCACGATCGCAGCACTGCACGGCCCCGTCGTCTAGCGGCCCAGGACGCCGCCCTCTCACGGCGGTAGCGAGGGTTCGAATCCCTTCGGGGCTACAGCGAGCGAGAGCCCCCGACCGGCAACGGTCGGGGGCTCTCGTCGTCCTCCGACCCCCCGTGCCGGGCGGTCGGGCAACCGTGGCAAAATGATCGGCGTCCGGCCCCGTCGTCTAGCGGCCTAGGACGCCGCCCTCTCACGGCGGTAGCGAGGGTTCGAATCCCTTCGGGGCTACAGCGAGCGAGAGCCCCCGACCGGCAACGGTCGGGGGCTCTCGCCGTTCTGCGGGTTCAGTCGCCGAGGGCGAGCGACGCCTCCAGGGGCAGGTCGACGACGCTCGTCCCCACCCGGAGCCGGTAGGCGCCGGGCTCGTACCGCCACCCGTCCGCCCAGTACGCCAGCAGCCGGGTGTGGACGGCCATCTCCACCCGGGCCGACTCCCCGGCGGGGACACGCACCGGAGCCGAGCCGACCAGCCAGCGCACCGGCCGGTCGACGGCGGAGTCGGGCCGCTCGGCGTAGACCTGCACGACCTGCTTGCCGGCGCGGTCGCCGCGGTTGGCCACCTCCACGGTCACCGTCACGACCTCGCCCCCGCGGGCGGACGCGGGCGCGTCGACGCCGGTGAGGTCGATCCGCGTGTAGCCCTGGCCGGAGCCGAACCAGTAGGCCGGCGCGGTGTCCTGCCGCAGCCAGGCCCGGTAGCCGATGTGGATGCCCTCGGCGTACTCCAGCGCCCCGTCGGTCGGCGTGCAGGAGAGCACCGGGACGTCGGCCTCCTCGGCCGGCCACGTGGTCGGCAGCCGACCGCCGGGCTCGGTCACGCCGAGGAGGACGTCGGCGACGGCGTTGCCGAACTCCTGCCCACCGAACCAGCCGAGCAGCAGGCCGGCGACGTCGTCCCGCCACGGCAGCAGGACCGGTGCGCCGGCGTTGACGAGCACCACGGTGCGGGGGTTGGCCGCGACGACTGCACGGACGAGGTCGTCCTGCCGCCCCGGCAGGGCCAGCGTCGACCGGTCGTAGCCCTCGGACTCCACGATCGAGTTGGTGCCGACGACGACCAGCGCGGCGTCGGCGTCGGCGGCGGCGCGGGCGGCCTCGGCGATCAGGGCGTCGGCGTCGGTGTCCGTCGGCCGGGTGCCCAGGCGCAGGGACATGGCGCGGGCGCCGAAGCCGGTGCGGCGGCGCAGGTCGTAGACCAGCCGGAGGTCCACGGGGGTGCCGGCGGTGACCTGCACCTCGGCCGACGCGCTGGGCGGGTTGGTGAACGCGGCGCCCAGGGCGGCGTCGCTGGTGCGGAGCCGCTCGTCGACGAGAAGCTCGTCGTCGACGTAGATCCGGACGCTGCCGATCAGGCCGACGCCCAGCTGCACGACGCCGCTGTCCGACGGGGTCCACCGGGTGGTCAGCTCGAACTCCGCCGCCGCCTCGATCGGTGCATCGCCGCCGAAGTAGACGAGGTTGCTCGAGCGGCGGTCCTCGGCGAGCAGCTCCGTGCCGTCCTCGGCCAGGAACCGGGCCTGCAGGCCGGGGGCGCCGCTGACGGGGTTGGTCAGCTCGCGCAGCGGCAGCTCAGCGACGCCGTCCTGCACCACCGCGCCGACGGAGTAGCGCACGTCCACGCCGGGCAGGGCGCCGCGCAGGCCCTCCAGCGGCGAGACCGTGTACTCCGGGACGACGGTCGCGCTGCCGCCGCCCTGGGTGCGGGCGGCCGAGGCGTTGTTGCCGATGACGGCGACCGAGCGCAGGGCGGAGGGTGCCCACGGCAGCTCGTCCCGGTTCTCCAGCAGCACGATGCCCTCGGCGGAGGCCTCGCGGGCCAGCGCCGGGCCGTCCTCCACGAGGACGGGCTCGGCCGGCTCCGTGCCGGCCAGCGCCCCGACGCGCTCCGCGAGCCGGAGGATGCGCAGGACCTTCCGGTCGACGACTGACTCGTCGATCTCCCCGGCGCGGACCGCCGCGACCAGCGCCTCGCCCCAGGGGCCCTGCGGGCCGGGCATGACCAGGTCCTGCGAGGCCTTGGCGCTCTCCAGGCTCCGGACGCCGGTCCAGTCGCTGATGACGACGCCGTCGAAGCCCCACTGGCTGTTCAGCGGCGTCTCCAGCAGCTCGTTCTCGCTGGCCGTGGCGCCGTTGATCGAGTTGTACGAGCTCATGACCAGCCAGGCCCGGGCCTCGACGACCGCCTTCTCGAACGCCAGCAGGTACAGCTCGCGCAGCGTCCGGTCGTCGGCGCGGACGTCGACGGTGAAGCGCTCGGTCTCGAAGTCGTTGGCGATGTAGTGCTTCGGCGTCGCGCCGACGCCGTTGTCCTGGACACCGGAGACGTAGGCGGCGGCGAGCTCGGCGGTGAGCACCGGGTCCTCGCTGAAGCACTCGAAGTGCCGGCCACCCAGCGGCGAGCGGTGCAGGTTGATCGTCGGCCCGAGGACGACGTCGACCCCCTTGCGGCGGGCCTCGACCGCGGCCGCTGCGCCGTAGCGACGGGCGATCTCCGGATCCCAGGAGGAGGCCAGCGCCGTCGCCGAGGGCAGGTTGAGGGAGGGGTCCCGCTCGTCCCAGACCTCGCCGCGGACGCCGGACGGGCCGTCGGACACCAGGATCCGGCGCAGCCCGATCGACTCCATGGGCCAGGTGGTCCAGAAGTCCCGACCGGTGAGCAGCTGGACCTTCTGCTCCAGGGACAGGGCGCCGAGGGCGTCGGAGAGCCGGGTGGAGGACAGTGCGGCGTCGTTCGTCATGGGCCCGTTCTCGTCGAGGGTCGGGGTGTGTTCTGCGTCGCGGAACGTAGCGCGAACGGGGGACGTCCGCCGTGCCCGGTGCCGCGCGCGGGTCTAGCGTTTGACCGGCCCGCTCCCGCACGTGGATCAGCGGCCTGACCTGTGCGGGAGGCGCAACGGTGATCCGGACCAGTCGTTCCTTGGCGGACGGCCGGGAGATCCTCTACTTCGACGACGACACCCACGCGGCTGCTCACGACGCCGCCGACACCCGGGACCTGCCGCCGGTCGCCACCCGCTCGCAGCTGCGCTGGGACGCGCTGCTCGGCGAGTGGGTCGTCATCGCCTCGCACCGGCAGACACGCACCTTCCTGCCGCCGGCCGACCAGTGCCCGCTGTGCCCCTCCCGGCCCGGCCGGCCGACGGAGATCCCCGACGCCGACTACCAGGTCGTCGCCTTCGAGAACCGATTCCCCTCCCTGGCCACCGGCGTCGAGCGGGACGTCCCGCCGAGCGCACCGGGCTCGCCCCTGGCCGAGCTGCGGCCGGGCTTCGGCCGGTGCGAGGTCGTCGTCTTCACCAGCGACCACGACCGCGACTTCTTCCAGCTGCCGCCCGACCGGGCCCGGCTGGTCGTGGACGTGTGGGCGGAGCGGACCGCGGAGCTGTCGCGGATCGAGGGGATCGAGCAGGTCTTCGTCTTCGAGAACCACGGCGAGGAGATCGGGGTGACGCTGTCGCACCCGCACGGGCAGATCTACGCCTACCCGTTCGTCCCCGCACGGGTGGAGAAGGTGCTCGGCTCGGTGCGCCGCCACCGGGAGACCACCGGCGGCGACCTGTTCGCCGAGGTCGTCGCGGGTGAGCGCTCCGGCCCGCGGGTGGTGGCGGCCAACGAGCACTGGACCGCCTTCGTCCCTGCCGCGGCCCGCTGGCCCTACGAGGTGCAGCTCTTCCCCACCCGCCGGGTGCCCGACCTGCCGGCGCTGACCGACGACGAGCGCGACGCCTTCGTGGCCGTCTACCTCGATGTCCTGGGCCGCTTCGCGCACCGCTTCGACACCCCGATGCCCTACATCGCCTCCTGGAACCAGGCGCCACGGGCCGCCCGCGAGGAGTGGTGGCTGCACCTGCAGCTGTTCTCGCTGCGCCGCGCGCCGGGCAAGCTGAAGTACCTGGCCGGGTCGGAGTCAGGGATGGGCGCGTTCATCACCGACACCAACCCCGAGGACGTCGCGGAGCAGCTGCGGGCCGTGGTCCTCCCGTGAGCGACGCGGCTACCGAAGCGGCCGACGCCTTCGCGGAGCGGTTCGGCCGTGCACCCGAGGGCGTCTGGGCGGCGCCCGGTCGGGTCAACGTCATCGGCGAGCACACCGACTACAACGGCGGCTTCGTGCTGCCCGTCGCGCTCGCGCACACGACGCGCGCCGCGGTCGCCCGCCGGGACGACGGCCGGCTGGTGGTCCGGTCGCTGCAGCACCCCGACGAGGACGCCGACGTCGCCGTCGCCGACCTCGCCCCCGGCACGCCGGCCGGATGGGCCGGGT
>JBEPZM010000043.1:0-15698 GCA_041640835.1 Blastococcus sp. | reverse complement strand
GGCGGGGTCATCCAGGTCGAGGACGAGCGGCACGGCTTCTCCTTCGAGCGCGCCCGGGCGCGGGCCGCCGGCATCTTCGACGTCGCCCGGCGGGTGTTCCGCACGGCCGACGCCGACGGCGTCTCCCCCGCCGTCGCGGCCGACCGGCTGGCCGAGGAGCGCATCCGCTCGGTGGGCCGGTTGACGACCATCCGGTTGCCTCGCTGACCTGCCCGGACCCGGCCGTTCACACGCTCGGGGAGGGGACGTGTGCCCGCCGCGGATCCGTGTCGTAATGTTGGCCCGGACATAGTCACTCAGCCGGGGTCGCCACGCGGGCCGTCAAGCCCACGGGCTGGACGCCAGCACTCCGTAGCGAGGGGGTCGAGCCGATGGGGCGCGGCCGAGCGAAGGCCAAGCAGACACGCGTGGCCCGTGAGCTCAAGTACAGCTCACCGAACACCGACCTCACCGCTCTGCAGCGGGAGTTGGCCGGATCGTCGTCGACCTACACCGCGCCCAGCGCGGCTGCGGACGACGACGAGGACGAGGACGACGAGTACGCCGACCGCTGGGCTGCGGACGACGACTCCGGCGACGACTGGGCGGCCACCCGCTGACGCGGCGACGCTGATCCTGTCCAGCTGACGCGACGCACCGCCTCCCCTGCAGGGGAGGCGGTGCGTTCGTGCGCCCAGGCCGGCCCCCAGCAGGGGCCCGCCGCGGGCTTTCGGTGCAGAAAGTCCGGCACCTCCACGGACTTTCGGTGCAGAAAGTCCGGGCCGTCAGCGGTAGGTGCCCACCAGGCGCGCGGCCGGGGCGTCGTCGTCCGTGCGCTCCTGCAGGGTGCCGGCGACCCAGGAGTCGATGCCTGCGGCGGTGAGCTGCGCGACGACCGCGTCGGCCACCTCGGGGGCGACGGCGGCGACCATGCCGACCCCGCAGTTGAACGCGCGCTCGGACTCCTCGCGCGGGACGCCGTGCTCTTCCATCAGCCGCACCGCGGCCGGGAGCGCCCACGTGCCGCGGTCGAGCACCGCCTGGAGCCCGTCGGGCACCACCCGCGCGGTGTTGCCGGCCAGCCCGCCGCCGGTGATGTGGGCGAAGGCGTGGACATTCTCGACGCCGTGCCGCGCGACGAGCGCCAGGCAGTCCAGCGCGTAGATGCGGGTCGGCTCGAGCAGCTCCTCGCCCAGCGGGCGGCTCAGCCCGGCCGGCGTGGCGTGCAGGTCCAGGCCGGCGGCCGAGACGACGCGGCGCACCAGCGAGTAGCCGTTGGAGTGGAAGCCGCTGGAGGCCATGGCGACGACGGCGTCGCCGGCGTGGACCCGCTCGGGGCCCAGGACGGCGTCGGCCTCGACCACGCCCACGGCGGTGGCCGCGAGGTCGTACTCGTCGGCGTCCATCAGGTCGCCGTGCTCGGCGGTCTCCCCGCCGACCAGCGCGGCGCCGGCGAGCGTGCAGCCGGCGGCGATCCCGGTGACGATCGCGGCGATCCGCTCGGGCACGACCTTGCCGCAGGCCACGTAGTCCTGCAGGAACAGCGGCTCGGCGCCGCAGGCGACCAGGTCGTCGACGACCATGGCGACCAGGTCGATGCCGACGGTGTCGTGCCGGTCGAGCTGGCGGGCGAGCGCGATCTTGGTGCCCACGCCGTCGGTGGACGAGGCGAGAAGCGGCTTGCGGTACTTCGCCGTGTCCAGCGCGAACAGGCCGGCGAAGCCGCCCAGGCCGCCGACGACCTCCGGCCGGTTGGTGCGCTCGACCGCGGCCTTCATCAGCGTCACGGCGCGCTCACCGGCGTCGATGTCGACGCCGGACGCGGCGTAGGTGAACTCCTGGCTCACGGGCGCAGCAGAGCGTCCTCGGCACCGCCGGGGATCGTGGCGCTGCCCGCCTGCTGACCGGTCCAGCCGGTCAGCGCGCGGCTCCCGATGCCCTCGAGCACGTGCTTGCCGAGCACCTCGGGCGTCTCGAGCGGGATCGGGTACTTCCCGGAGAAGCAGGCAGTGCACAGCCGGTTGGCCGGCTGCTCGGTGGCGGCGATCAGGCCCTGCTCGGAGACGTAGCCCAGCGAGTCGGCGTTGATCGAGGCGCGCACGCCGTCGATGTCCAGGCCGTTGGCGACCAGCTCGGCGGGGCTGGCGAAGTCGATGCCGTAGAAGCACGGCCACTTCACCGGCGGCGAGGCGATCCGCACGTGCACCTCGAGGGCGCCGGCCTCGCGCAGCATCCGCACCAGCGCCCGCTGGGTGTTGCCGCGGACGATCGAGTCGTCCACGACCACCAGGCGCTTGCCGCGGATGACGTCGCGCAGCGGGTTGAGCTTCAGGCGGATGCCCAGCTGGCGGATGGTCTGGCTGGGCTGGATGAAGGTGCGCCCGACGTAGGAGTTCTTGACCAGCCCGAGGCCGTAGGGGATGCCGGAGGCCTGGGCGTAGCCGACCGCCGCCGGGGTGCCCGACTCCGGGACCGGGATCACCAGGTCGGCCTCGACCGGGTGCTCCTTGGCCAGCCGGCGGCCGATCTCCACGCGGGCGGCGTGCACGCCGCGGCCGGAGATGGTGGTGTCGGGCCGGGCCAGGTAGACGTACTCGAAGACGCAGCCCTTGGGCTGGGCCGGCGCGAAGTGCTGGCTGCGCAGGCCGTTCTCGTCGATCGCGATGAGCTCGCCCGGCTCGACCTCGCGGACCACCGAGGCGCCCACGATGTCCAGCGCAGCGGTCTCGCTCGCCACGACCCAGCCGCGCTCCAGCCGGCCCAGCACCAGCGGGCGGACGCCCTGCGGGTCGCGGGCGGCGTAGAGGGTGTCCTCGTCCATGAAGGTGAGGCTGAACGCGCCGCGCAGCTGCGGGAGCACCTCCATCGCCGCGGCCTCGACCGACAGGTCGGGGCGGGCGGCGATGAGCGCGGTGATCAGGTCGGAGTCGTTGGTCGCGACGAACGCGCCCGGCACCCCGGCGTCGGCGGCCTTGACGGCCAGCTCGGCGGTGTTGACCAGGTTGCCGTTGTGGCACAGCGCCAGGCCGGTGCCGGCCTCGGTGGTGCGGAACGTCGGCTGGGCGTTCTCCCAGGTGGAGGCCCCGGTGGTGGAGTACCGGGTGTGGCCGACCGCCTGGTGGCCGCGCAGGCTGCCCAGCGTCGCCTCGTCGAAGACCTGGCTGACCAGCCCGAGGTCCTTGTAGACCACGACGGACGTGCCGTCGGACACCGCGATCCCGGCCGCCTCCTGACCGCGGTGCTGGAGGGCGTACAGACCGAAATAGGTCAGCTTCGCGACCTCTTCACCTGGCGCCCAGACACCGAAGACGCCGCAGGCGTCCTGAGGTCCGGGATTGTGGGGGTCGAGGTCGTGCGTGAGCCGTCCATCACCGCGAGGCACCTGCCTACCGTACCGGCGTGCGGGCCGATGCCCAGCCCGGAAGGAGTGGGGCGGGTCACCCTGCGGCGTGTTCGGGCAGCTCATCGGCCGTGTCGCGGGCCGGGAACCCGTTGCCGGGGGTGCGCGTTGACCGGGGTCCGCCGTCGCACCCGGAGGTCGCCCGTGCCCCTCGCCATGCTCACCCTCCCCTCCCCCGCCGCCCAGGCCGAGCGGCTCGTCGCGCTGGGCGTGCACGAGCGGGCCGGTCTCCCGGCCGCCGAGCTGCGGTCGGCCGCCGGCTCCGCGACCGACGGCGCACTGCTCGTCGTCCACCCGTCGCTGGCGACGGCGTCGGTGCTCGCCCCGCTGCTGGAGCTGGGCGTGAAGCAGGGCTTCGTCGTCGCGGACATGACCGACGTCGACGCCTTCGCTCCCGTGCCACCCGTCGTCCTGCCGGACGGCCCGGTCTACGCCGTCGCGGGGCTGGACCGCGGCGACGCGATGTCGAACTGGAGCCCGGACGAGGCGCTGCCCGCGATCGTCGACGCCGGCCGGACACCGCTCACGCTGACCGAGGGGATCGCCTGGCTGCTGCAGTGTCCCGACGTGCTGGAGCGCAACGCCTGCTTCATGACCATCGGCTCGCGGCTGCGCCGTCCCGACGGCCGGCTGGACGCGCGCACGCCGGCACTGTGGATCAGCAACGGCACCGGCCGGGACGGCGCGGCCCGCCGCGGGGCGCCGAAGGTCGGCTGGTGCTGGGCGGGCAACCGGCACACCTGGCTCGGCTTCGCCTCCGCCGCCGGCCGCGACCCGCTCGGCTGACCCGACTCCCCGAGGGCGGAAATGGCCATTTCCGCCCTCGGGGGGCTCAGTCCAGGTTGCGGAGCTCCGCGGCGATCGTGGTGTCGTCGCCGTGGCCGGTCCTGACCACCGTGTCGCCGTGCAGGCTGAACAGCTGCGACCGGATCGAGTTCAGGATCGTCGGGTGGTCGCTGAACGAGCGGCCCGTGGCACCCGGGCCGCCGCAGAACAGCGTGTCCCCGGTGAAGACGGTCGCCAGATCCTCGGCGTGCAGGCAGGTGCTGCCCGGTGAGTGGCCCGGGGTGTGCAGCGCGGTGAGCGCCGTCCCGGCGACGGTGAACCGCGTGCCGGCGACGAGGTCGCGGTCCGGAGCCGCGTCCGCGTGCGTCATGTCCCAGAGCATCCGGTCGGCGGGGTTGAACCAGATCTCCGCACCGGTCGCCTCGCGGAGCGCGGGCGCGGCGGTGATGTGGTCGTTGTGCCCGTGCGTCAGGACGATCGCGGTGACCCGCCGCCCGCCGATCGCCTCGACGATCGGGGCGGCGTCGTGCGCGGCGTCGATGACCAGCACCTCGGCGTCGTCCCCCACCAGCCAGACGTTGTTGTCGACGTCGAAGTCCTGCCCGTCGAGGCTGAACACGCCGCTGACGACGACCTTCTCGATGCGGGCGCTCACTTGTCGAACACCACGACCGAGCGCAGGACCTCGCCCTTGTGCATCTTCTCGAACGCCTCCTCGACGTCCCCGAGGCCGATCGTCTCGGAGACGAAGGCGTCGAGGTCGAAGCGGCCCTGCAGGTACAGGTCGACCAGCATCGGGAAGTCGCGGCTGGGCAGGCAGTCGCCGTACCAGGAGGACTTGATCGAGCCGCCGCGGCCGAAGACCTCGGTAGCCGGCAGCGTGATCTCCATGCCCGGCGTCGGGACGCCGACCATGACGACCCGCCCGGCGAGGTCGCGGGCGTAGAAGGCCTGCTCGAAGACGGCGGGGTGGCCGACGGCGTCGATGGCGACGTCGACGCCGAAGCCGCCGGTCAGGGCCTTGATCGCCTCGACCGGGTCTGTCTCCTTCGAGTGGACCGTGTGCGTGGCGCCGAACTGCTTCGCCCACTCGAGCTTGGTGTCGGAGATGTCGACGGCGATGATCGTCGTCGCCCCGGCCAGCTTGGCGCCGGCGATCGCGGCGTCCCCGACGCCGCCGCAGCCGAACACCGCGACGCTCTCGCCGCGCTGCACCGCGCCGGTGTTGATCGCCGCGCCGACGCCGGCCATCACGCCGCAGCCGAGCAGGCCCGCGGACGCCGGCGGAGCGGCCGGGTCGACCTTCGTGCACTGGCCCGAGTGCACGAGCGTCTTCTCCGCGAAGGCGCCGATGCCCAGGGCCGGGGAGAGCTCGGTGCCGTCGGCCAGCGTCATCTTCTGGGCTGCGTTGTGGGTGTCGAAGCAGTACTTCGGCTCGCCCTTGAGGCAGGCACGGCACTGCCCGCAGACGGCCCGCCAGTTGAGGACCACGTAGTCGCCGACCGCCACGTTGGTGACGCCCTCGCCCACCGCGGCCACGGTGCCGGCGGCCTCGTGGCCGAGGAGGAACGGGTAGTCGTCGTTGATCCCGCCCTCGCGGTAGTGCAGGTCGGTGTGGCAGACCCCGCACGCGGCGATGTCGACGACGGCCTCACCAGGACCGGGGTCGGGCACCAGGATCGTCTCGATGGTGACCGGAGCACCCTTGCTGCGGGCGACGACGCCCTTCACCTCGTAGGCCATGTCACGAGCCTAAGCGGGGGAACCCGGCCCGACCCGGCGGCCCCGCACCCGGGCCGGCGGTCACGCGGGGATCACAGGTGTCCGCTTGAACGCGCGGGTACCCCGATGCCGTCGTACGTTGCCTGCGGCTGTGACACACACGACAGTGCACGGCCGGGTCGCGTCCGACCGGTCGCACCGCAGCCCGTCCCCGGAGGTCCCGTCCGTGGCCGTTCCCAGCTTCCTGGCCCGCGATCGCATCATCGCCCCGCCCGGATTCAACCGGTGGCTGATCCCGCCGGCCGCCCTCGCCGTCCACCTGTGCATCGGCCAGGCGTACGCGACCAGCGTCTACAAGACCGCCCTCGTCGAGCACTTCGACGCCAGCCTCACCTCGATCGGCATCATCTTCTCGATCGCGATCGTCATGCTCGGCCTCTCCGCCGCCGTCTTCGGCAAATGGGTGGACACCAACGGGCCCCGCGCGGCGATGGCCACCTCCGCCGTCTTCTGGGTGACGGGCTTCCTCGTCGGCTCGCTCGGCATCGCGACCCAGCAGCTGTGGCTGCTGTACCTCGGCTACGGCGTCATCGGCGGCATCGGGCTGGGCATCGGCTACATCTCACCGGTCTCCACGCTGATCAAGTGGTTCCCCGACCGGCCCGGCCTGGCCACCGGCATGGCGATCATGGGCTTCGGCGGTGGCGCGCTCATCGCCTCGCCGCTGTCCCGCCAGCTGATGAACTTCTACGACCCCGACTACGACGGCACCGCCGGCACGGTCCCGAGCGGCGAGTCGGTGGCGCTGCTCTTCCTCACCCTCGCCGTGCTCTACGCCGTCTTCATGTCCTTCGGCGCCTTCATCGTCAGGGTGCCCGCCGAGGGCTGGAAGCCCGACGGGTTCGACCCGTCGACGGTCAAGCAGAAGTCGCTGGTCACCACGGACAACGTCTCGGCCGACAACGCGATCCGGACGCCGCAGTTCTGGCTGCTGTGGATCGTCCTGTTCTGCAACGTGACGGCGGGCATCGGCATCCTGGAGCAGGCCGCGCCGATGATCCAGGACTTCTTCCGCGAGAACGGGTCCTCCGCGGTCGCCGCGGCCACGGCGGCCGGCTTCGTCGGGCTGCTCTCGCTGTTCAACATGGGCGGCCGCTTCGTGTGGTCCAGCACGTCGGACTACATCGGCCGCAAGCCGATCTACATGATCTACCTGGGCGTCGGCATCGTGCTGTACATCGTCCTGGCGACCCTCGGCAGCACGGCGACCTGGATCTTCGTGCTGACCGCGGCCGTGATCATCAGCTTCTACGGCGGAGGGTTCGCCACGATCCCGGCGTACCTGCGCGACCTGTTCGGCACGTTCCAGGTGGGCGCCATCCACGGCCGCCTGCTGACCGCCTGGTCGGCGGCCGGCATCGCCGGCCCGCTGATCATCAACGGCGTGCTGGACATGGCCGAGGGCGAGCCCGGTGAACTGGTCGCCGGCGACTACCGACCGGCGCTGTTCATCATGGTCGGCCTGCTGGCGGTCGGCTTCGTCGCGAACCTGCTGGTCAAGCCGGTCGCCGACAAGTGGCACGAGCCGACGGCCGCCCCGTCCCCCTCCACCCAGGAAGCGAGCACCGTCCGATGAGCTCTTCCGCCTCGACCTCCACCCCGGCCGGCAACCAGCAGCCCACCCACACCCCCATGGCGCTCATCGCGTTCGCGTGGACGCTCGTGGGTGTGCCGCTGGCCTACGGGCTGTACCAGACGGTGAAGACGGCGAGCTCGCTCTTCGGCGGCTGACTCCCCGCAGACCACGACGCCCCCCGTCCGCGAACCCGCGGGCGGGGGCGTCGCGTCAGCGCTGGCGGGCCGTGATCCGCGGGTCGGGGAGCGCGGCGGCGACACAGTGCCCGATGCGTCCCTCGACGTCGTACATCCACGTGGTGCCGAAGCCGATGCCGTCGGAGCCGAGGTGACCGGCGCTCTCCAGCCCGATCCACTCCCCCCGCGGATCCCGCGTCAGGTACATCGTCACGTCGACGTTGATGAACGCCAGCCCGCCGACGCCGGAGTTGGCGAGCGGGTTGGTGAAGTCGGCCATCAGCGCGGCGCGGAGCATCGGGGTGAGCGGCTCGCCGGCGACGAACTCCGTCGTCTCCCGCATCCACACCTTGCCCGGGCCGGCCTCGCCCCAGCCGCTGATCCGGCGGATCTCCCACGGCATGGGGCCACCGGAGGGCCCCTCGATCTGCTCGGGCGGCGGGACGTCCCAGGGCTCGGGGGCCCACGGCTCGGCGTCGGGGTGCTCGGAGCGGCGCAGCAGCAGCGCCGAGCCCCGGATCACCTCGACGTCCCCGTCGAGGACGCTGACGTCCAGCACGCGCAGCCGTCGCCCCTCACGGCCGGGGCGCGTCTCGATGCGCAGCGGGCGCATGGGGACCGCCCGCACCATGTCGACGGTCATGCGGGCCAGCTGGAGCTCGGGGTCGGGTTCGTCGCGCTGGACGCCCCAGGCCACCAGGCCGCCGATGTGGTGGCCGTTGACCATCTCGTCCGACCATGGGCTGGCTGCGGTCGCCGTCGGCACCAGCAGGCCCCCGTCGGGCGTGAACGACGCCTGCATGACACCTCCGTGCGAGGGGCGGCCCGTCCGCCCGGGAGTCGAGCATGCCCGACGGGTTCTCAGGGCCGGGTGAGGGGCCGCAGCGGCAGCAGGGCCGAGAGGTCGGCGCGGTTGCCGCTGGCGACGACGGTCCCCTCGGCGACGGCGTCCGCCCAGGTGGTCAGGCCGCTGGCCAGGCGCAGCCAGGTGGCGGCATCGGTCTCGATGACGTTCGGCGGCGTCCCCCGGGTGTGGCGGGGCCCCTCGATGCACTGCACGGCGACGTGCGGGGGCACTCGCAGCTCCACCGACCGGCCGGGCACCTGCTGGGCCAGCCACCGGGCGCTGGTCTTCACCGCGGCCCCGACGACCGCGCGCGGAGGACGCTCGGCCTCGCCGGCGAGCCAGGAGCGCACCGGGTCGACGGCGGCCCGCAGCTCGTCGGCCGGGATCGGGGCGGTGCCGGCCATCAGCTGGTCGGGACGGTGCCCGCCGGGACGGTGAACACGGTGCTGTGCTCGGGGCCGCCGAACAGCGCCGGCAGCGTGGCGCTCCACGCGGCCCGCAGCTCGGCCAGCGGCAGGTCCAGGACGCCGTCGAGGACCAGCGCCTCGCCGCCCGTCGTCCCCAGCTCGGTGACCGGGACGCCGGCGGCCGCGGCGACGTTGCGCACCCGGTCGGGCTCCGTCGTCGTGACGACGACGCGCGCCGCTGACTCGCTGAACAGCGCGGTGAACGCGTCGTCGTCGAGCGCCAGCCGGGCGCCGGTGCCGTAGCGCAGCGCGGACTCGGCCAGGGCCTGCGCGAGGCCGCCGTCAGCCAGGTCGTGGGCGGAACCGACCAGACCGTCGCGGCCCAGCGCGCCCAGCAGCTCGGCCAACGAGCGCTCCGCCGCCAGGTCGACGACGGGCGGTCGGCCACCGAGGTGGCCGTGGACGACGCTCGCCCAGGCCGAGCCGCCGAACTCGGGCCGCGTCTCGCCGAGCAGCAGGACGGTCTCGCCCGCGTTCCGCCAGCCGCTGGGGACCCGGGCGCGGACGTCCTCGTGCACGCCGAGCACGCCGATGACCGGGGTCGGGTTGATGGCGACGTCGCCGGTCTGGTTGTAGAGGCTCACGTTGCCGCCGGTGACCGGCAGGCCGAGCTCGCGGCAGCCGTCGGCCAGCCCGCGCACGGCCTCGGCGAACTGCCACATCACCTCGGGGTTCTCCGGGGAGCCGAAGTTGAGGCAGTTGGTGACGGCCAGCGGCGTCGCGCCGGTGGCGGCGACGTTGCGGTACGCCTCGGCGAGGTTGAGCCGGGTGCCGGTGTACGGGTCGAGCCGGGCGAACCGGGCGTTGCCATCGAGGGAGAGGGCGATGCCGCGGTTGCTCTGCTCGTCGATGCGCACGACGCCGGCGTCCTCGGGCTGGGCCAGCACCGTGTTGCCGCGCACGTAGCGGTCGTACTGCTCGGTGACCCAGCTCTTGTCCGCGCCGTCCGGGCTGCTGACGACGGCGAGCCAGTGCGCCTGCAGCTCGGCGGGCGTCCTGGGCCGCGGCAGGCGGGCCGGGTCGTCGGCCTGGAGGGCGTCGAGGTCGGCCGGACGCTGCATCGGGCGCTCGTAGACCGGGCCCTCGTGGGCGACGGTCCGCGGCGGGACGTCGACGATCCGCTCGCCGTGCCAGTCGACGGTGAGCCGGTCGCCGTCGGTGACCTCACCGATGACGGCGGCGCGGACGTCCCACTTCCGGCAGACGGCGAGGAACTGCTCGACCTTTCCCGGCTCGACGATCGCGCACATGCGCTCCTGCGACTCGCTCATCAGGATCTCGGCGGGCGTGAGCGTGCTGTCGCGCAGCGGGACGGTCTCGAGGTCCACGTGCATGCCGCCGGTGCCGGCGCTGGCCAGCTCGCTCGTCGCGCAGGACAGGCCCGCACCGCCGAGGTCCTGGATGCCGGTGACGAGGTTCTGGGCGAAGAGCTCCAGGCAGGCCTCGATGAGCAGCTTCTCGGTGAACGGGTCGCCGACCTGGACCGCGGGGCGCTTGGCCGGGCCCTCGGCGTCGAAGGTCTCCGACGCCAGGACGCTGACGCCGCCGATGCCGTCGCCGCCGGTGCGCGCGCCGAAGAGGATCACCTTGTTGCCGGCGCCCTCGGCCTTGGCCAGGTGCACGTCCTCGTGCTTCATCACGCCCACGCACAGCGCGTTGACCAGCGGGTTCCCGGTGTAGCACTCGTCGAAGAGCAGCTCGCCGCCGATGTTCGGCAGGCCCAGGCAGTTGCCGTAGCCACCGACGCCGGCGACCACGCCGGGCAGCACGCGGGCGGTGTCGGCGGCATCGGCGCGGCCGAAGCGGAGGCTGTCCATGACCGCGATCGGGCGGGCGCCCATGGTGAGGATGTCGCGGACGATGCCGCCGACCCCGGTGGCCGCGCCCTGGTAGGGCTCGACGTAGCTGGGGTGGTTGTGGCTCTCCACCTTGAAGGTGACCGCGTAGCCCTCGCCGACGTCGACGACCCCGGCGTTCTCCCCGATGCCGACCAGCAGGGCGTCGCTCTTCGGGAGGTCGCCGAACTGCTTGAGGTGGACCTTGCTGCTCTTGTAGGAGCAGTGCTCGCTCCACATGACGCTGTACATGGCGAGCTCGGCCGTGGTGGGGCGGCGGCCGAGGATCTCCCTGATGCGGGCGTACTCGTCGGCCTTGAGCCCGAGCTCGGCCCAGGGCTGCTCGTCGTCCGGGCTCGTGGCGGCCTGCTCGACCGTGTCCATGCGCGTCACGCTGCGACGACCGCCTTCAGGACGCTGGTGAAGAAGCCCAGGCCGTCGGTGCTCGGACCGGTGAGGTCCTCGACCGCGTGCTCCGGGTGCGGCATGAGTCCCACGACGCGGCCGTTCTCGCTGGTCACGCCCGCGATGTCCCTGCTCGAGCCGTTGGGGTTGCCCTCGACGTAGCGGAACACGACCCGGTTCTCGCCCTCGAGGCGGTCGAGGTCGGCGTCGGCGGCGACGTAGCGGCCCTCGCCGTTCTTCACCGGGACGAGGATCTGCTGGCCCTCGGCGTAGTCGCTGGTCCACGCGGTGTCGGCCCGCTCGACGCGGAGCAGCTGGTCGCGGTTGCGGAAGTGCAGGTGGCTGTTGCGGGTCAGGGTGCCGGGCAGCAGACCCGCCTCGCAGAGCACCTGGAAGCCGTTGCAGATGCCCAGCACCGGGAGACCGCCCCCGGCGGCGGCCACGACGTCCTGCATGAGCGGCGAGCGGGCGGCGATGGCACCGGCGCGGAGGTAGTCGCCGTAGGAGAAACCGCCGGGGAGGACGACGGCGTCGACGTCCTTCAGGTCGTGGTCGCCGTGCCACAGCGCGACCGGCTCACCGCCGGCGAGCCGGACCGCGCGGGCGGCGTCGACGTCGTCCAGGGAGCCCGGGAAGGTGATGACACCGATGCGCACGGTTCTGCTCTCTCAGTCCTTGGGGAGGTGCAGTTCGACGTCCTCGATGACCGGGTTGGCCAGGAGCGTCTCGGCGATCTGCTTCAGCTCGGCCTCGTCGGGCGTCCCGTCGACCTCGAGCACGAAGTGCTTGCCCTGGCGGACGCTGCGCACGCTGTCGTGGCCCAGCCGGCCGAGAGCGCCCAGGACCGCCTGCCCCTGGGGGTCGGAGATCTCCGGCTTGAGGACCACATCGACGACGACCCGGGGCACGCCGACGAGGGTACCGGGGCCGCCGCGCCCGCCCCGGTGACCCTCGTCTCCCCCGCCCTTCCCCCTCGCCTGCGCCCAGATCGGCGATCTGGGGCCTACCCGCACCTTGTGAGCGCGAGATCGGCGATGTGGGGCCTATCGGAGCGCGCGTCGGATCTCCGCGAGAACCTCGTCGGGGCGTCCCAGCACGTCCGCGGACGTGAACCGGAGGACCGTCCAACCCGCCGCCACCAGCCGGTTCTGTCGCCGCAGGTCGCGGACGAACACATCGCGTTCCCGGTGGACGTCGCCGTCGAACTCCACGAGCACCTTGCGTTGCGGCCACGCCAGATCGGCACGGGCGATGAAGACGCCGAGACCGTCGCGGATCTCGTACTGCAGATCCGGCGCCGGGATGCCCGCATGGAGAACCAGCCAGCGGACGACCGACTCCATCGGTGACTCCGCTCGGGCGTCCCCCAGGGGCAGGACCTCCCGCGCGCGGGCACAACCGCGACCGGTGGGACGGCGGGCGAGCTGTTCCTGGAGTTCGTCGCGACCGGACATGCCGTTCAGCACCTGGTCCGTGGCGGCCAGCAGAGCCGGAGGTTCAAGGATCCCGGCGAGGTCGCGCCACGTCCTCGCTGGTGACGTCACCGGCAGCGAACCGCGCCGCCGGATGTCCACCTCCGGCACGCCCGACCGGTACAGGCGCCGATCCACCCTGCTCTCCGCCCGGGAACTGCCGGGGACGGAGAGGTGGACGCGCCCGTCTGAGCGGTCGCGCAGCGGGATTTGCAGGCCCCAGACGTCAGCGGCGGACAGGTGGCTGACGACGCTGCCCGGTGGAGCGGTGAGCAGCACGGCGGCGATGCGGCTCGTCAACTCACCGCTCACCGACCTCGGCAGGTAGGTATCGCGGGACAGCCGGGTGACCTGCGGGTGCCTCAGTTCCTCGACGCTCAAGCCGGCCTCGCGCACGGCGCTCCGCGTCGTCGGGCCAGTGATCCGCGACCGTGTCCTCCGCCTGGGCATGAGCGCAGCATCGACGGTTGCGCGCCACCGCCGTCGCCTTGTCCACAGCCTCCGACCCACATCGGCGATGTGGGGCTCTACAAGGCCCGTTGGGCCCCACATCGCCGATGTGGGCGTGGGCGGTGCGGGCCCTAGGCGAAGGGGGTGCCGGTGAGGCGCTCGTAGGCGGTGACGTAGCGCTCGCGGGTGGCGGCGACGACGTCGGCGGGCAGCTCGGGCGGCTCGGAGACGCGGTCCCAGCCGGACGACGTCAGCCAGTCGCGGACGAACTGCTTGTCGTACGAGGGCTGCACCGAGCCGGGCGACCAGGACGACGCCGGCCAGAAGCGGGACGAGTCGGGGGTGAGCACCTCGTCGCCGAGCACCAGCCCACCCGCGGCGTCCAGCCCGAACTCGAACTTGGTGTCCGCGAGCACGATCCCGGCGTCGCGGGCGATCTCCGCACCGCGCCGGTACAGCGCCAGCGTCAGCTCGCGCAGCTCCTCGGCGCGCGGCGCGCCGACCAGCGAGACCACCCGCGGGAAGTCGATCGGCTCGTCGTGCTCGCCGATCTCGGCCTTGGTGGACGGCGTGAACACCGGCGCCGGCAGCTGCGAGCCCTCGACCAGGCCCGCGGGCAGGACGACGTCGCGGATGGAGCCGGTGCGCTCGTACTCCTTCGTTCCGCCGCCGGAGAGGTAGCCGCGCGCCACGCACTCCACCGGCAGCATCTCCAGCCGCCGCACGAGCATCGACCGGCCGGCCACCGCAGCGGGGACGTCCGACGCGGACACCAGGTGGTGCGTCGCGCCGAAGGAGGACAGCACCGGCGTCAGCTGCTCGAACCACCACACGGACAGCTGCGTGAGCACCCGCCCCTTGTCCGGGATCGGCGTCGGCAGCACGACGTCGTACGCCGAGATGCGGTCCGACGCGACCAGCAGCAGCCGGTCGGAGCCGGCGTCGTAGACCTCCCGCACCTTGCCGCGGGCGACGAGGGGCAGGTCGACGGTCACGACAGCGCCGCGAGCCGGTCGAACAGCGGGCCGAGGTTGGCCACGTAGCGCTCGGGCCGGCAGATCTCGTCCAGCCGTGCCTCGTCCAGCGTCACCGACGAGGCGGCGGCCCGCGCGCGGAGCGTCTCCCGGAACGGCACCCCGGTGTTCCAGGTCTCCATCGCCGCCGTCTGCACCAGCGCGTAGGAGTCCTCGCGGGACAGGCCGCCCTCGACCAGCTCCAGCAGCACCGAGGAGGTGTAGATCAGCCCGCCGGTCGACTCCAGGTTCGCGCGCATCCGGTCGGCGTCGACGACGAGGTTCTCCACCAGGCCCGCGGTGAGGTCCAGCAGGTAGTCGGTGGTGACGGCGGCGTCGGGCAGGAAGACCCGCTCGGTGGAGGAGTGCGAGATGTCCCGCTCGTGCCACAGCGGGATGCCCTCCATCACCGGCACGATCGCCGCGCGCACGACCCGCGCGAGCCCGGCGATGCGCTCGGAGCGGATCGGGTTCTTCTTGTGCGGCATCGCGCTCGAGCCCTTCTGGCCCGACCCGAACGCCTCGGACAGCTCCCGCACCTCGGTCCGCTGGCCGTGCCGGACCTCCAGCGCGATCGCCTCGCAGACCGTGGCGATGATCGCCAGGGCGGAGACCCACTCGCTGATGCCGTCCCGCAGCACCACCTGCGTCGAGGCGTCGGCCGGCCGCAGCTCCAGCGCCTCGGCGACGGTGGCCTCGACCGACGGGTCGATCAGCGAGTACGTGCCGACGGCGCCGGAGATGGCCACGACACCGACGGCGTCCCGGGCGGCGCGCAGCCGGTCACGGGAACGGGCGGCGGCGAAGGCGAGGTCCGCGACGCGGTGCCCCCAGACGACGGGCTCGGCGTGCACCCCGTGCGTCCGGCCGACCTTGATCGTCGACCGGTGCGCCAGCCCGTGGTCGCGCAGCGCGGCGACCAGCCGGTCGGCCTTGGCGAGCAGCACGTCGGTGGCGTCGGTGAGCTGCACCGCGAGCGCGGTGTCCAGCAGGTCCGACGACGTCATGCCGTGGTGCACGTAGGCGGCGGCCGAGCGAGGCTCGGTGTTGTCCGCCCAGGCGGTGAGGAAGGCGATGACGTCGTGCTGCGTCGTCTCCTCGATCTCCGCGACCCGCTCCGGGGTCGGCGGCGGCGCGTTCCGCACCGGCTCGACGACCTCGGCCGGCACGCGGCCCGCGGCGGCGTGCGCCTCGAGCACGAGGGTCTCGACCCGGCACCACAGCTCGTACTTGTGCTGGTCGCTCCAGACCCGCCCCATCTCGGGGAGCGTGTAGCGCTCGATCATCGGGCCCACCTCGTCGACATCAGCACGGGCACAGTCTCCCGCAGGCCGGTCAGGGCAGGACGATCCGCCCCTCGACGGCGCCCAGCGCGATGTCGGTGCGCCAGTGGGCGCCGGCCAGCCTGACGCCGGCCACCCGCTCGTAGGCAGCCTGCCGCGCGGCGGCGAGGTCCGCCCCGACGGCGGTCACCGCGAGCACCCGCCCGCCGGCCGACACCACCGTGCAG
>JBEPZM010000042.1:0-15841 GCA_041640835.1 Blastococcus sp. | reverse complement strand
GGCGGCACCTCGTGGCCGCGCCACGTCGCCGGGCGGGTGTAGGACGGGCCCTCGAGCAGGCCGTCGGCGTGCGAGTCGAACTCCACGGACTCGCGGTTGCCCACGACGCCCGGAAGCAGCCGGGTGACCGCCTCGACCATGACGAGGACGGCGGACTCCCCGCCGGCGAGCACGTAGTCGCCGATGGAGACCTCCGACACCGGTCCGGCGTCCGCGGCCCAGTCGGCCACGCGCTGGTCGATGCCCTCGTAGCGCCCGCAGGCGAAGACCAGCCCCGGCTCTGCGGCCCACTCGGCCGCCAGGGCCTGGGTGAACGGGCGGCCGGCCGGCGTCGGGACGACGAGGCGCGTGCCGGGCGGGCGCACGGCGTCCAGCGCCTGCGCCCACGGCTCGGGCTTCATCACCATGCCGGGGCCGCCGCCGTACGGGGCGTCGTCGACCGTGCGGTGCACGTCGTCGGTCCACTGCCGCAGGTCGTGCACGCCGATGCTCACCAGGCCGCGCTCGGCGGCCTTGCCCAGCAGCGACTGGCGCAGCGGCGCCAGGTACTCGGGGAAGATCGTGACGACGTCGACGCGGAAGCTCACAGGTCGAGGAGCCCCTCGGGCGGATCGACGACCAGGAAGCCGCCGTCGACGTCGACGGTGGGCACGATCGCGGCCACGAAGGGGATCAGGGCCTCCGCCCGCTCGGGCCGGCGGACCACGAGCAGGTCCTGCGCCTCGTGCCGGACGGCGGTGATCTCGCCGATCACCGTGCCGTCGGGCAGCTGCGCGCGCAGGCCGACGAGCTGGTGGTCGTAGTAGGAGTCGGGCTCCTCGATCTCCGGGAGCTCGGCCACCGGCACCAGCAGCAGGGTGTTGCGCAGGGTGTCGACGGTCTCGCGCAGCGCGTAGACCTCACCGGAGGGGGCGGCGAGCTGCAGCAGCAGGGTGCCGCTGTGCCAGCGCTTGTCGACGACTGTCAGCGGGCCGCGCTCGGCCGGCTCGGTGCGCAGCACCGTGCCGGGGGCGAAGCGGAGGTCCGGGTCGTCGGTGCGCACCTCGACGGTGGTCAGACCACGAACACCGTGGGGCCGGCCGATGCGGCCGACCACCACGGTGTCCAGGGGGTCGTGCGGAGTGCTCAAGGCGTCGTGCTCAGCGCCCGTCGGTGTCGACGACGTCGACCCGCAGGCCCCGTCCACCGACACCGGTCATCACCTGACGCAGCGCCTTGGCGGTACGACCGCCGCGGCCGATGACCTTGCCGAGATCGTCGGGGTGCACCCGGATCTCGAGGGTCTTGCCCCGGCGGTTGGTGAGCAGGTCGACGGCCACGTCTTCCGGGTGGTCGACGATGCCCTTGACCAGGTGCTCGAGCGCGTCTTCGAGCACGTCTTACTCGGCGGGCGTCTCGGCCGGGGTGGCGTCCGCGGCCGGAGCCTCGGTCGCAGCCTCGGCGGCGGGAGCGTCAGCAGCGGGCGCCTCGTCGGCGGCAGCGGCCTTCTTCGGCGCGGCCTTCTTCTTGGCGGTGGTCGCGTCCGTGGTCGGCTCGTCCATGCCCGAACGGACAGCGGCCTCGTAGAGGGCCTTCTTGTCCGGCTTGGGCTCGGCGACGCGCATGGGCGGCGGGGCGTCCTCGCCCTTGAACTTCTGCCAGTCGCCGGTCACGCGGAAGATGGCGCGGACGGCCTCGGTCGGCTGGGCACCGACACCGAGCCAGTAGGCGGCGCGCTCGGCGTCGACCTCGATGTAGGAGGGGTCCTCCTTGGGGTGGTACTTGCCGATCGTCTCGATCGAGCGGCCGTCACGCTTGGTGCGGGCGTCGGCGACGACGATGCGGTAGTACGGGGCGCGCATCTTGCCCAGTCGCATGAGCTTGATCTTGGTGGCCACGGTGGGTGGTGTACTCCTCGAACGCTGTGTGGTTGCTCGCCGGTGCGACGTGTGGGGTTACGCCGGGGCGGAGCGATGGACACGGCCGGAAACGGTGAGAGGGCCGCCACCGCCATGTTCGACCGACCATGATGCCAGATCCCGGAAGGAGCACCGTGGCCAGCACCGGTCCGCTGCACCACATCGAGCTGTGGGTGCCCGATCTCGCCCGCGCCCAGGCCTCCTGGGGGTGGTTGCTGACCCGGTTGGGCGCCGAGCCGTACCAGACCTGGGAGCACGGCCGGTCGTGGCGCTGGAGCCCCGAGGAGGGCGGCGTCTACGTCGTCGTGGAGCAGTCGCCGGCGCTCGTCGGGAAGCGGCACGAGCGCCGCTCCCCCGGCGTGAACCACCTGGCGTTCCGCGCCGGCTCCCCCGCCGACCTCGACGAGCTGGTCGCCGAGGCGCCCCGGCACGGCTGGCGGCTGATGTTCGCCGACCGGCACCCGTTCGCCGGCGGTCCGGCGCACCGCGCGGCGTTCCTGGAGGACGCCGACGGCTACGAGGTCGAGCTGGTCGCCGACCCGGCCGACTAGTCGGTGCTGTCGTTCTCGGCGTCGGCGGCCACCAGGAAGCCGCCCCAGCCGTCGTAGGTGCCGCCGTGCCGGTTGACGATCCCCACGACCTCGCGGGTGAAGGCGGCCGCGGTGGTGTGGTCGACGGCGGTCATGGCGCTGAACTCCAGCCACACCGTGAGGAACCGGCGCCGCAGGCCGTCGATCCGGTAGCCGGCCGCGACCAGCTCCTCGCCCGCCGCCTCGGCCGCGCGGCGCGAGCGGAAACCGGCCAGGTGGTCGATCGGCCGGGGCTGGTGCACCTGGTCACCGATGGCGAGGTTCTGCTCGACCACCAGCGCGCTCTGCGCGACCTGCTCCTCGATGTCCTGCGGCATGCCGTGAGTGGATCACGCGCTGCCCGGCACCTCAGCCGCGGGTGGCGGCGAGCACGCGGGCACCGGCCTCGGCGACCGGCACCTCCTCGCGCTCGCCGGTCCTCCGGTCGCGCACCTCGATGACGCCCTCGGCCAGCCCGCGGCCGACGGTGACGATCGTCGGCATCCCGAGCAGCTCGGCGTCCTTGAACTTCACGCCGGGGCTGACCTTCGGCCGGTCGTCGTAGAGCACGGTGAGCCCGGCCGCGACCAGCTCGGCGGCCAGCGCCTCGGCGGCCTCGAAGACGGCGGCGTCCTTGCCGGTGGCGACGACGTGCACGTCGGCCGGTGCGACCTCGCGCGGCCAGACCAGGCCCAGCTCGTCGTGCGTGGACTCGGCGATCGCGGCGACGGCGCGCGAGACGCCGATGCCGTAGGAGCCCATGGTGACCGTGACGAGCTTGCCGTTCTCGTCGAGCACCTTGAGGTCCAGCGCCTCGGCGTACTTGCGGCCCAGCTGGAAGATGTGCCCCATCTCCACGCCGCGGGCGAGCTCCAGGGGGCCCGAGCCGTCGGGCGCGGGGTCACCGGGCAGCACCTCGGCGGCCTCGATGACGCCGTCCCAGGTGAAGTCGCGGCCGGCGACGAGGTCGAACACGTGCTTGCCGGCCTCGTTGGCGCCGGTGATCCAGCGGGTGCCGGCGACCACGCGGGGGTCGACCAGGTAGCGGATCTTCGACTCGCTCTCGGCACCGAGCACCTGCGGGCCGATGTAGCCCTTGACCAGCGCCGGGTTGCCGGCGAAGTCGGTGAACGGCTCGACCTCGGCGGGCGCCAGCTGGGCCTCGAGCCGCTTGGCGTCGACCTCGCGGTCACCGGGCAGGCCGATGACCAGCGGCTCGCGACTGCCGTCGGGGTGCACGAGCGTCATGACGACGTTCTTCAGCGTCGAGGCCGCGGTGTAGCCGGCGTCCGGGAACAGCTGCTGGGCGACCGCGACCAGCGTCTCGATGGTCGGGGTGTCGGGCGTGTCCTCGACGTGCGCGGCGGGCAGCCCGTCGAACGGGATCTCGTCGGGGACGACCGTGGTGACGGCCTCGACGTTGGCCGCGTAGCCGCCGGGCGAGCGGACGAAGGTGTCCTCTCCGATCGCGGTCGGGTGCAGGAACTCCTCGCTCTTGGAGCCGCCCATCGCCCCGGACATCGCGGAGACGATCACGTACTCCAGGCCCAGCCGGTCGAAGATCTTGATGTAGGCGTCGCGGTGCAGCCCGTAGCTCTTGTCCAGGCCGGCGTCGTCGATGTCGAAGGAGTAGCTGTCCTTCATCGTGAACTCGCGGCCGCGGAACAGCCCGGCGCGGGGCCGCGCCTCGTCCCGGTACTTGGTCTGGATCTGGTACAGCGAGACCGGCAGATCCTTGTAGGAGCCGTAGAGGTCCTTCACCAGGAGCGTGAACATCTCCTCGTGCGTGGGGCCGAGCAGGAAATCGTTCCCGCGGCGGTCCTTCAGGCGGAAGAGGTTGGGGCCGTACTCGGTCCAGCGGCCGGTGGCCTCGTAGGGCTCGCGGGGCAGCAGGGCCGGGAAGGCCACCTCCTGCGCGCCCATCGCGTCCATCTCCTCGCGGATGATGCGCTCGACGTTGCGGAAGACCCGGTAGCCCAGCGGCAGCCAGGTGAACCCGCCCGGGGCGGCCCGGCGGATGTACCCGCCGCGGGCCAGGAGGCGGTGGCTGGCGACCTCGGCGTCGGCCGGGTCGTCACGCAGGGTCCGCAGGAACAGGGTCGACATCCGGAGCAGCACGCCACGAGTCTCCCAGGCGGCGCGAACCCGTTTCGGGTGGCCCGCTGCCCGGTCAGGTGCGGACGACCGGTGGGCCCACCTGGTGCCGGACGAACTCCGCCACGACGTCGTGCACGGCGTCTCGGTCGCGCTCGTTGAGCACGTCGTGCAGATCGCCGGGGAAGGTCCGCAGGACCGCCTGCGGCAGCTGGTCGACCAGCGCAGCCGAGTCCCCGACGGGGACCACCGGGTCGTCCTGCCCGTGCAGCACCAGGACCGGCACCGAGGGCCTGCCCTGCGCGAGCCCCTCGGCCACCTCCGGCCAGGTGGCCACGATCGCCCGCACGGTCTGCAGGGGAACCGGGCCCCGGTGCACCAGCGGGTCGTGCCGCAGGGCCTCGAGGTAGTCGGGGTGGGTGCTGAACATGGCGGCGGGATCCAGGCCGCCGGCGTCCTCGCCCGACGCGAGCAGCTCCTCCACCCAGGGCAGCGGCTGCGCAGGTGGCGCGGACAGGACCAGGGCCTGCGCCAGTTGGGGGCTCCGCTGGGCGAGCATCAGCGCGGCGAGCCCGCCGGCCGAGTGCCCCATCAGGACCAGCGGCCGGTCCGGGTGCTGTACCCGGGCCAGCTCCGCCAGCGTCCGGGCGTCGTCCACGTACTCGTCCCACGACTCGGTGAGATCCCGCTCCCCCTCGCTGCGCCCGTGGCCCATCGCGTCCAGGGCGTGGAAGGCGACCCCGTCGGCGGTCAGCCGCCGGGCCAGCGCGTCGTACAGGCCGAGGTGCTCGCCGAAGCCCCCGTGGCAGAAGACCGCCACGCCACGGACCTCCCCGGTGGGCAGCCAGGCGTCGTGGTGGATGCGTCCGCGAACTCCGGTGAAGTAGGGCATCGTCCGGTCCCTTCGCGCGAGTCGTCCCCCGCACGGTGAGGCGGCGGACGCTACTCGCCGAGGGGGTCGCGCGGACGCCCTCCGGTCACGCGACGACGCGGCCGCGCAGGACCGTCCGCTGGGGCGACTGCAACGTGTCGAGGTCTGACCGGGGGTCGCGCTCGTAGACGACGACGTCGGCCACGGCGCCCTCCTCGATGCCGCGCAGCCCCAGCCACTCGCGTGCCTTCCACGACCCCGCGGCGAGCGCGTCCTCGGCCGGGATGCCCGCCTCGCACAGCGCGCGGATCTCGTCGGCGATGACGCCGTGCTCGATGCCGCCGCCGGCGTCGGTGCCGGCGAAGACCGGCACGCCGGCCTCGTACGCGGCCCGCACGACGGCGCCGGAGTTGGCGTACAGCCGCCGCATCGTGCTCGCGTAGGTCGGGAACTTCTTCTCCCCCGCCGACGCGAACCCGGGGAAGTTCTCCACGTTCACCAGCGTCGGGACGACGGCGGTGCCGCGTGCGGCCATCTCCCCGATGAGCTCCTCGGTCAGCCCGGTGCCGTGCTCGATGCAGTCGATGCCGGCCGCGATGAGCGCCGGCAGCGCGTCGGTGCCGAACGTGTGCGCGGTGACGCGGGCGCCCTCCTCGTGCGCGGCCGCGATCGCCGCGGCGACGACGTCGGCCGGCCACTCGGGTGCCAGGTCGCCGACCGAGCGGTCGATCCAGTCCCCCACGAGCTTCACCCAGCCGTCACCGCGCCGGGCCTGCACGCGGGTCTGCTCGACGAGGTCCTCGGGCTCGATCTCGATGCCCAGCCCGGGGATGTACCGGCGGGTGCGGGCGATGTGCCGCCCGGCCCGGATGATCGTCGGCAGGTCCGGCTCGTCGTCCAGCGCGCGGGTGTCCACCGGCGAGCCGCAGTCGCGCAGCGCCAGAACCCCGGCGTCGCGCTCCGCCAGGGCCTGTTCGCGCGCCTGCGTCAGGTCCTCCGCGTGGAGCCCGCCGCGGAGGATCCCGACGTGGCAGTGCGCGTCGACCAGGCCGGGGACCATCCAGCCGCCGGTGCTGACCGTCTCCGCCCCAGGCACCGGCTCGAAGGTGAACCGCCCCTCGCGCACCCAGACGTCGCGGTGCTCGCCGTCGGGCAGCACCACACCGGACAGGTGCAGCGGGGGCAGCGCCTCGCTCACCGGCCGTTGCCGTCCTTGAACTGGTCGAAGTTCAGCTTGGTGAGGTCCGGCAGGCCCTGACCCGGGGGCAGGCTCGGCATCCCACCGGGCATCCCGCCGCCGAACGCGCCGGGCGGCAGGCCGGGGGCGCCGACGGGACGCCGGGCCGGACCACCCTTGCCCTTGCCCTTCTTCCCCTTGCCCTTCTTCGACTGCGCCTGCATCTGGCGGCCGCGGGCCTTCTTCGACATCGGGCCCATGCCGGGCATGCCCATGCTGCCGGCCATCTGGCCCATCATCTTCTGGGCCTGCGCGAACCGCTCCAGCAGCTGGTTGACGTCGGTGACGCTGACGCCGGAGCCGTTGGCGATGCGCACCCGCCGCGAGGCGTTGATGATCTTGGAGTTGACCCGCTCCTGCGGCGTCATCGACCGGATGATCGCCGCGGTGCGGTCGAGGTCGCGGTCGTCGACCTGCTTGAGCTGCTCCTTCATCGCCCCCGCGCCCGGCAGCATGCCCAGCAGGTTGGCGATCGGGCCCATCTTGCGGATGGCGAGCATCTGCTCGAGGAAGTCCTCGAGGGTGAAGCCCTCGCGGGAGGCGAGCTTGCCGGCGATCCGCTCGGCCTGGTCGGCGTCGAAGGTCTTCTCGGCCTGCTCGATCAGGGTGAGCACGTCGCCCATGCCGAGGATGCGCGAGGCCATCCGCTCGGGGTGGAAGACGTCGAAGTCGGTGAGCTTCTCGCCGGTCGAGGCGAACATGATCGGCTGGCCGGTCACGTGCCGCACCGAGAGCGCCGCACCACCGCGGGCGTCGCCGTCGAGCTTGGTGAGGACGACGCCGGTGAACCCGACCCCGTCCTGGAACGCCTGCGCCGTCGTGACGGCGTCCTGGCCGATCATCGCGTCGACGACGAACAGCGTCTCGTCGGGGTGCACGGCGTCACGGATGTCCGCGGCCTGCTGCATCAGCTCGGCGTCGATGCCCAGACGGCCTGCGGTGTCGACGACGACGACGTCGTGCATCGTGCGGCGGGCGTGCTCGATCGAGTCGCGGGCCACCTGCACCGGGTCGCCGACGCCGTTGCCCGGCTCGGGGGCGTAGACGTCCACCCCGGCCTGGCCGGCGACGATCGAGAGCTGGTTGACCGCGTTCGGGCGCTGCAGGTCGGCCGCGACCAGCAGCGGCGTGTGCCCCTGCTCCTTGAGCCAGCGGCCGAGCTTGCCGGCGAGCGTGGTCTTACCGGCACCCTGCAGACCGGCCAGCATGATCACCGTCGGCGACTGCTTGGCCAGCCGGATCCGGCGGGTCTCGCCGCCGAGGATGCCGACGAGCTCCTCGTTGACGATCTTGATGACCTGCTGCGCGGGGTTCAGCGCCTGGGAGACGTCCGCCCCGCGGGCGCGCTCCTTGACCGCGTCGATGAACGACCGCACCACCGGCAGCGCGACGTCGGCCTCCAGCAGCGCGATGCGGATCTCGCGCGCGGTGGCGTCGATGTCGGCGTCGGTCAGCCGGCCCTTGCCCCGCAGGCCGGTGAAGACCTTGTCCAGGCGGTCGGAGAGGGTCTCGAACACAGCACGTCCTCAGCAGTTCCGGGCGCGAGCACGTCGCGCCGTCCGCACCGAGGGTATCGACGGACTAGGCAGCGTGCGTCAGGCCCGACGCGACGAGCTCCCGGACCTCGACGCCGGTGACCAGCGCCGCGCCGCAGTCGACGCAGGCCCACTCCGGGCAGAGCCCGCCGTCCTCGGTGTGCCCGTCGACGCACGACGGCTGCACGAAGTCGCGCTCGTCGCCGCACTCGGAGCAGTGCCACAGCTGGGAGTCCACGTTCCGCCCTTCGCCCGGTGGGACCGTTCCGTCCCGCTCGGACCCGACCGTCGCACGAGGCACCGACAGCTTCGCGGACCTAGACCGGCGTGTCCGCCTCCGCCGCCGGGCGCATCGCCCCCACCAGGGCCTCGTCCACCCGGCGTCGCTGCTCGGGGTCGACCGGGTCGCCGGAGGGGTTGGCCACGTAGAAGCAGTCCACCGCGTCGGCGCCCAGGGTCTCGATCCGGGCGGAGGTGACGTCGAGGCCCTCCCCCGCGATCGCCGCGGTCAGCCGGTAGAGCAGCCCCGCCCGGTCCCCCGCGCGCACCTCGACGATGCCGGTGGCCGCGCCGCTGACCTCGCCGTTGTGCCAGGAGATCCGCGGCGGCGCGGACCGCACGCCGTCCTGGCGGTAGTCGACCTCCCGCTGCCGCAGCCGCTCGGCCAGCGGCAGGCTGCCCTCCAGCGCGGCGCGCACGCCGTCGGCGAGGATCTCCGGCACCGGGGCGCGGCCGAACCGCGGCCGGACGGCGAACACGCTCGTGGCGTGCCCGCCGTCGACGGTGATCTTCGCCGCGCGGACGTCGAGCTGGTTGAGCGCCAGGACGCCGGCGCAGGTGCTCAGCAGCCCCGGGCGGTCGGGGGCGCCGATGGTGACCTCCTGGCCGTCGACGACGTCCTGGATGCCGACAGTGACCGGTGCGGTGGTGCCCGGGAGGGCCGGTGTGGGCGTGGACACCTGCGGGGTCGTGGGGCTGAGCACCGCCGCGGCCTCCCCGAGGGGCGCCCCGCCGAGCTTGGCCTGCACCCGGGCCACGAGGGCGGCCACCACGTGGGCCTTCCACGGCGACCAGGCCGAGGTGCTGGTCGCGGCGCCGTCGGCCTGGGCGAGCGCGTGCAGCAGCTGGAGGACGGCGGCGTCGGACCCGATGGTGTCCGCGACCCGGTCGATGGTCGCGGGGTCGTCCATGTCGCGCCGGGTCGCGGTGGCGGGCAGCAGCAGGTGGTGGCGGACCAGCGTGCCGATGACGGCGACGTCGGCCTCGGCGAAGCCCATGCGGGCGGCGATCGTCATCGCGATCGGCTCCCCGACCTCGCTGTGGTCCCCGGGCCAGCCCTTGCCGATGTCGTGCAGCAGCGCGGACACGAGCAGCAGGTCGGGGCGGTCGACGTCCCGGGTCAGCTCCGCCGCGGCGGCCGCGGCCTCGACGAGGTGCCGGTCGACGGTGAACCGGTGCCAGGGGTGGCGCTGCGGCAGCGAGCGGACCCGGTCCCACTCGGGGATCAGCCGGGACAGCAGCCCTTCCTGGTCCAACTGCTCGAGGACGGGGACGGCGGAGCGCCCGCTGGCCAGCAGGCGGAGGAACGACCAGCGCACCTCCGGCGGCCACGGCTCGGGCATCGCCTGGCTGTGCACCGCGAGCACCTTGAGCGTGTAGGGCGACAGCAGCAGGTCCGCCCGGGCGGCGGCTGCCGCGGCGCGGAGCAGCAGGCCCGGGTCGGTGGCCGGGCGTGCGTCGCGGGCGAGGACCACCTCGTCGCCCTGGCGCACCACGCCGTCGGCCAGCGGTTCGCGGCGCACCCGGCGGTAGCGGCTGCGGGGCCGGCGCACCAGCGCGGCCTCCACCCGGCGCCAGGTCTCGTCGGCGACGAAGGCCAGCCGGCGACCGGCGAGGCTGACCTCGCGCAGCAGCGCGTCCTCCCCGGGCAGCCCCAGGGCGACGGCGACCGGCCGCTGCTCCTGCCGCACGAGGACGTCGCTCGGCCGGCCGCTGCGCCTCCGGAGCTCGTCCCGGACGTCGAGCAGGAAGGCGTAGGCGGTCTCGACCTCGGTCGTGGGCTCGTCGGCGAGCTGGGCGGCGGCCACCGCGCGCAGCACCTGGCCCTCGCGCAGCCCCCCGTAGGCCTCCTTGAGGTCGGGCTCGAGCAGGAACGCCAGCTCGCCGACCTGGCGGGAACGCCCCCGGCGCAGGTCGCGCAGCGCCGGCAGCAGCCGCGAGGCGGCCTGCCGCCAGCTGCTGAGCGTGGCGGTCCGGAGCCGGCCGGCCAGCTCGGCGTCGCCGGCGACGAGCCGTGCGTCGAGCAGCCCGAGGCCGGCCTTGACGTCGGTGGAGGCGACCGCCACGGCCTCGGCCACCGAGCGCACGGAGTGGTCCAGCCGGACCCCGGCGTCCCAGATGGGGTACCAGAGCGCGTCGGCGATCGCGGCGATCTCGGGCCGGCCGTCGTGGACGAGGACCAGGTCCAGGTCGCCGTACGGCGGCAGCTCGCGGCGGCCGTGGCTGCCGACGGCCATGAGCGCGAGGCCCTCGGTGCCGGTCCGTGGCGGCGTCCCCCCGCGCTTGGCCAGCGGCGGCGGCGTGCCGGCGACGGCGTCGTCCAGCAGTCCGGTGAGCCAGGCGTCGATGACCTGCACGCGCTCGGCGCGGGTCAGTCCTGGCAGCGCCTCGGTGTCCAGCACGCGTTCCCCTCCACGGTCCTCATCGACCAGGTGCGTCGGCCGGGGTGATGGGCGGTCGACCCCCCACCCCGGCCGACGGACGAAGGACTCCCTGCCCCCCACAGCTCGCCCGCTCGCCGCGGGCCCCTGCGGGGAGCCGGGAAGTGCCTTACAGCGCGTCGTCCCCGCGCTCGCCGGTGCGGACCCGCACGATCTCGTCGATCGTCGTCACCCACACCTTGCCGTCGCCGATCTGCCCGGTGGAGGCGGCCTCGACCACGGCGTCGACGACGCGGGCGGCGTCGAGCTCGCTGACGACGACCTCGATGCGGACCTTCGGGACGAAGTCCACCTGGTACTCCGCACCCCGGTAGACCTCGGTGTGGCCCCGCTGGCGGCCGAAGCCCTGGACCTCACTGACGGTCAGTCCGGCGACCCCGATCAGTTCGAGGGCGTTCTTGACGTCGTCGAGCTTGAAGGGCTTGACGATGGCGGTGACGAGCTTCATGCCAGGGTCCTCTCGGTGTTGCGGGCCTCGGCACGTGCCTGGCCGGACAGGGGGGCGGTGGAGCCGCTGCTGCCGAGGGAGGCGAAGTCATACCCCGACTCGGCGTGCACGACGTTGTCGATGCCGGTGATCTCGTCCTCCTCGCTGATCCGGAAGCCGATCGTCTTCTGGATCACGGTGCCGATGATCCACGTCAGCACGAAGGAGAAGGCCAGCACGGCCAGGGCTCCGACGACCTGGCGCCAGAGCTGGTCGACGCCGCCACCGTAGAACAGGCCCTCGGAGTAGCTGCCGCCCGCGAGGCTGGGCGCATCCCGGGTGGCGAAGAAGCCGATGGCGATGGTGCCCCAGAGGCCACCGACGAGGTGCACGCCGACGACGTCGAGGGAGTCGTCGTAGCCCAGCTTGTACTTGAGGCCCACGGCCAGGGCGCAGAGCGCACCGGCGATGACGCCGATGATCATCGCGCCGATGGGCGAGACCGCGGCACAGGCCGGGGTGATCGCGACCAGGCCGGCGACGACGCCGGAGGCGGCGCCCAGCGAGGTGGAGTGGCCGTCGCGCACCTTCTCCACCAGCAGCCAGCCGAGGGTGGCGGCGGCGGTGGCGACCAGGGTGTTCACCCAGGCGACCGCGGCGGTGTTGTTCGCGGCGAGGGCCGAGCCGGCGTTGAAGCCGAACCAGCCGAACCACAGCAGACCGGCACCGATCATGACCAGCGGGAGGTTGTGCGGGCGCATCGCATCGCGGCCGAAGCCGCGCCGCTTGCCGAGCACCAGGGCGAGCGCCAGGCCCGCCGCACCGGCGTTGATGTGGACCGCGGTGCCGCCGGCGAAGTCGATCGCGAGGAGGTCGTTGGCGATCCAGCCGCCGACGTGGTCCTCGAGGCTGAAGTCGAAGACCCAGTGCGCGACCGGGAAGTAGACGACCGTGGCCCAGACGGCGGAGAAGACCATCCAGGAGCCGAACTTCGCGCGGTCGGCGATGGCGCCGCTGATCAGGGCGACGGTGATGATGGCGAAGACGGCCTGGAAGCCGACGAACGCCATGATCGGGTAGCCGCCGTCCTCGCTGGTGACGTCCTCCATCAGGCCCTTGAGCCCGAAGTACTGGCCCGGGTCGCCCAGCAGGCCGGCGCCGACGTCGTCGCCGAAGGCGATCGAGTAGCCGTAGAGAACCCACAGGATGCTGATCAGTGCCAGCGCCCCGAAGCTCATCATCATCATGTTCAGCACGCTCTTCGCGCGAACCATGCCGCCGTAGAAGAGCGCGAGGCCTGGGGTCATCAGCAGCACGAGCGCCGCGCTGGTGAGGATCCAGGCGGTGTCGCCGGTGTTGACCACGGCAACCTCCTGAGTGGGTCGTCGGCCGGGGGGCCGTTCGGTGGCGCCGGCCCCTCCGGGGAGGAGGGCGACGTGGCGTTCACCGTGCCGGGCGCGTGTTTCCGCCGGCAGCGCCCGCTTGTTTCGCAGCGGTGAACTCCGCGCCGCGTGTCCCCCACCCACGTTGCGGTCGTGTTGCCGAGGGCCGGAGAGCCCTCGGCCGGTGGCTACTTGCAAACGATGTGCAATAAGGTCGACGTCGTGCATGTACCGGACGGCTTCCTCGACGCCCCCACGTCCGTCGCCACCGGCGTGCTCGCCGCGGGCACTGTCGCCCTGGCCCTGCGCAAGGCCCGCGAGGAGCTGGACGAGCGCACCGCGCCGCTGGCCGGCCTCACCGCGGCCTTCGTCTTCGCGGTGCAGATGATGAACTTCCCGGTCGGCGCCGGCACCAGCGGCCACCTCATCGGCGGCGCGCTGACCGCCGTCCTCGTGGGCCCCTGGACCGCGGTGCTCTGCATGACCGTCGTGCTGCTCGTCCAGGCGGTGCTGTTCGCCGACGGCGGGCTGACCGCGCTGGGCACCAACGTCACGCTGATGGCCCTGGTGGCCGTCGGCGTCGGCTACGGCCTGTTCCGCCTGGGAGTGGCGGTGCTCCCCCGGACCCGGACCGGCTTCCTCGTGGGGGCCGGCGTGGGCGCCTTCGCCTCCGTGCCCGTCGCGGCGCTGGCCTTCGTTGCGCTGTTCGCCGCCGGCGGCGTCGCCGACATCTCCCTCGGCGCGGTGGCGGCCACCATGGGGGGCATCCACGTGCTGATCGGTCTCGGCGAGGCGGCGATCACGGTGGTCGTGCTCGGCGCCGTGCTCGCCGCCCGGCCGGACCTCGTGCACGGGGCCGCACACCTCCGGAGCGCCGACGCGCTGCTCCGCCGTCCCGAGGTGGCGCCGCGATGACCTCCCGCCGCCGGACCACCGGCTTCCTGCTCGTCGGACTGCTCGTCGCCCTGGTCGTGGCCGGCATCGGCAGCTACTACGCCAGCGGCTCCCCCGACGGCCTGGAGTGGTCGGCCGAGAAGGAGGGCTTCCTCGACACCGCGGAGGACAGCGCCACCGCCGACTCCCCGCTCGCCGACTACTCGGTCTCCGGCGTGGACGACGGCCGGCTCTCCGGTGGGCTCGCCGGGGTCATCGGCGTGGCCGTGACGCTGGTCCTCGCCGGGGGGATCACCCTGCTGGTCCGCCGCCGGCACGACACCGCGGACCAGCACGCGGACGCCGACGCCGGGGCCCCGCCCACCCCGGGGGCCTGACGTGGGCGCCCGCCACGGCGGTGCGCTGAGCGTCCGCTACGTGGCGGGCACCAGCCCGGTGCACCGGCTGGCGCCGCAGGTGAAGCTGGTCGCCGTCCTGGCCTACGCCCTGGTGGTCGTCGCCACGCCGGTGCACGCCGGCTGGGCCCCGTGGGCGTACGCCGGCTACCTGGTGGCGGTGCTGGCCGCCGCGGCGGTCGCGGGCGTGCGCCCGGGCCGGCTGGCCGGCAGCCTGGTCGTGGAGACCCCGTTCGTCGTCTTCGCCCTGCTGCTGCCCTTCGTCACGCGCGGGCCGCGGGTCGAGGTGCTCGGGATGTCGCTGTCGGAGAGCGGCCTGCAGACCGGTGGCGCCCTGCTGGCCAAGGCGACGCTGTCGGTGCTCGCCGCCACGGTGCTCGCCGCGACCACCGAGCCGCGGGAGCTGCTGCGCGGACTCGAACGGCTCCGGCTGCCCTCCGCGCTGGTCCAGATCCTCGGCTTCATGATCCGGTACGTCGACGTGGTGAGCGGCGAGCTGCACCGCATGCGGGTGGCCCGCGAGTCCCGCGCCTTCGACGGCCGGCGGCGCGGGGCGCTCCGCGTGGTCGGGGCGGCGGCAGGAGCGCTGTTCATCCGCTCCTACGAGCGCGGCGAGCGGGTGCACCTGGCGATGCTGTCCCGCGGCTACACCGGCCGGCTGCCCCGCGGGCCGGGCGCCGCCGTCCCCTCGCGGGACTGGCTCACCGGGCTGAGCCTGCCCCTCGCCGCGGGTGCGGTGCTCGCGACGGGGATGCTGCTCGGGTGAGCACCGCCCCCTCCCTGCTGGTCGAGGACGTCGCCTTCGCCTATCCCGACGGCCACCAGGCGCTGTTCGGCGTGGACCTGCGGATCGAGCCCGGCGAGCGGGTCGCGCTGCTCGGCCCCAACGGGGCGGGCAAGACCACGCTGGTGCTGCACCTCAACGGCATCCTGCGACCCGGCCGCGGCAGCATCAGCGTCGCGGGGCTGCCGGTCACCAAGCAGAACCTGCGGGAGATCCGCAGCCGGGTGGGCATCGTCTTCCAGGATCCCGACGACCAGTTGTTCATGCCGACCGTCGGCGAGGACGTGGCGTTCGGCCCCCGCAACCTCGGGCTGGCCGAGGCTGAGGTCGCCGCGCGGGTCGCCACGGCGCTCGAACAGGTCGGCATGGCCGGGTACGCCGACCGCCCGCCGCACCACCTCTCGTTCGGACAGCGCAGGCGGGTCGCGGTCGCGACCGTGCTCTCCATGCACCCCGAGATCCTGGTGCTCGACGAGCCGTCGTCCAACCTCGATCCGGCCGGCCGCCGCGAGCTGGCCGAAGTGCTCGAGTCGCTGCCCGTGACCCTGCTGATGGTCACCCACGACCTGCCCTACGCGATGCAGCTGTGCCCGCGGTCGGTGGTGCTCGACGCCGGCGCGGTCGTGGCCGACGCCGGCACCCGGGAGCTGCTCGCCGACCAGGAGCTGCTCGCGGCGCACCGCCTGGAGCTCCCCTTCGGCTTCGACCCGACCCGCGCCTAGCCGACGATCGCCTCCGCGAAGGCGCGCGGCTCGAACGGCGCCAGGTCGTCGGCCCCCTCCCCCAGCCCGATCAGCTTCACCGGGATCCCGAGCTCCTGCTGCACGCGGACGACGATGCCGCCCTTCGCGGTGCCGTCGAGCTTGGTCAGCACCACGCCGGTGACCTCCACCGCCTCGGTGAACACCCGGGCCTGGACGACGCCGTTCTGCCCGGTCGTGGCGTCGAGCACCAGCAGCACCTCGGTGACCGGCGCCTGCTTCTCCACGACCCGCTTGACCTTGCCGAGCTCGTCCATCAGCCCCGACTTGGTGT
>JBEPZM010000041.1:0-16073 GCA_041640835.1 Blastococcus sp. | reverse complement strand
CCGGGCCGGCCGGCGCGGCCGACGCGGCGTTCGCCGCCGCGGGGTGGACCCGCGCCGAGGACGTCCTCGTGCTCACCGCCCCGCTGACGGCGTGGCCCGCCCCGGAGGTCGCGGTGCAGCTCTCCCCCGAGCCCGACGACGCCTGGCTGGCGGGGTACCGCTACCGCGGCGCCCTGCTCCCGCCCGAGGCCCGGGCGGTGCTGACCCGGGCCGACGACCCGCTCTTCGCCTCGGTCCGCCCGGGTCGGTCGGAGGACCGGCCCGCCGCCGTCGCCCGGGGGGTGGTCCAGGACGGCTGGCTGGTGATCACCGCGGTCACCGTCGCGGAGGAGTACCGCCGCCGGGGGCTGGCCCGGGCGGTCATGGCCGCGCTCACGACCGCAGGACGCGAGCGCGGCGCGCACTCGTGCCTGCTGCAGGTGAGCGACGACAACGAGCCGGCGCTGAGCCTCTACGCGGGACTGGGCTTCACGGAGCACCACCGCTACCACTACCGGTCGGCACCGGCCTGACCGCTGCGGCCAGCACCCGGCCGACCGCGAAGGCCGCCGCGAGCACGCCGAACAGCAGGAACGCCATGCCCACCCAGCCGATGACGCCGGTGCCGACCAGCACCAGGTCGCCCTCGGGGCGCCGGACCATGGCGGCCAGCGCCACCACCAGCCAGACCAGGGCCGGCAGCACGGCGACCACCCGCGAGCCGGACAGCCGGTGGGCCAGCTGCACCAGCAGCAGGTTGCCGACCACCGCCGCGAGCACGGACAGCGGCACCGGCACGACGCCCGCCCTCAGCGGCAGCCAGAACACCTCGACCAGCGCCAGCCAGGCGCCGGCGGCGACGGCGAGCACCGCCCATCCGACAGTGGCGAGGAACCGCCCGATCACAGGTCCAGACCGGCGAACAGGTCGTCCTCCCAGCCGTGCCGGCCGCTGCCGGGACCGCGCACGCCCCGCACCAGCCGGTAGTACTCGACGGCGGCCAACTCGAGCCCGATGTTGTTGGACAGCGCGAAGAAGGGGCCGTCGACGAGGATCTGGGTGGGGTGGGCCCGCATGGCGGCGTCCTTCTGCACGGCGAACGCCCCGCCGTCCACCTCGGCGGTGATCACGTCGTCCGGCACGACGAACGGCAGGTCGTCGGCGCTCGTGACCCCCTCGAAGAAGGTCTCGTCCCCGACGGCCGCCATGGCCTCGATCCCCTGCTGCACCACCGAGCGGGGCATCGCGTTCCAGTAGACCTTGGCCACCTCCCACGCCGGGCCCAGGTCGGGCCGGTAGCCGGGGTCCGCGGCCGCGTCGACGGCCCGCATGGCGACCCGGTGCGCCTGGATGTGGTCCGGGTGGCCGTAGCCGCCGTTCTCGTCGTAGGCGACCACGACCTGCGGTCTCGTCTCCCGCACCACGGCGACCGCGTGCGCCGTCGCCTCGTCGAGGTCGGCGTTCCAGAAGGCGCGGGGGTGCTCGTTGGCCGGCGTCCCCATCATCCCGGAGTCGCGGTAGCGGCCCGCGCCGCCCAGGAACCGGGAGTCGGTCACGCCGAGCGCGGCCATGGCGTCCCGCAGCTCGCCGATCCGGTACCCGCCGAGCTGGTCGGCCTGGTCGGTGGCCAGCTGGGCGAGGTCGGGGACGAGGATCTCGCCCTCCTCCCCCAGCGTGCAGGTGAGCAGGGTGACCGCGGCCCCTTCGGCGACGTAGCGGGCCATCGTGGCGCCGTTGTTGATCGTCTCGTCGTCGGGGTGCGCGTGGACGAAGAGCACGCGGCGCGAGGAGGTCACGCGGCGATCCTGCCGGATCACCGACTACTCGACGTCGACGGGGACGACCCTGCGCGCCTCGGCGAAGTGGCACGCCGCCGGGTGGCCCTGGCCGCGGTCGACCAGCGCCGGCGCCTCGGTGGCACAGATGTCCTGCGCCTTCCAGCAGCGCGTCCGGAACCGGCAGCCCGAGGGCGGGTCCGCCGGGCTGGGGACGTCGCCCTGCAGGAGGATGCGGTCCTTCTGGCCCCGCAGGTGCGGCTCGTGCAGCGGCACGGAGGACAGCAGCGCCTGGGTGTAGGGGTGCGACGGCGTCGTGTAGACCTGCTCGTCGGTCCCCTCCTCCACGATCGAGCCCAGGTACATGACCGCGACCCGGTCGGAGATGTGCCGGACGACCGAGAGGTCGTGCGCGATGAACAGGTAGGACAGGCCGAACTCGTCCTGCAGGTCCTCGAGCAGGTTGACCACCTGGGCCTGCACCGAGACGTCGAGCGCGGAGACCGGCTCGTCGCAGACGATGACCTCCGGCCGCAGCGCCAGGGCCCGGGCGATGCCGATGCGCTGCCGCTGGCCGCCGGAGAACTGGTGCGGGTAGCGGTTGACGTAGTCGGGGTTGAGCCCGACGCGGTCCAGCAGTTCCTGGGTGCGCTTGAGCCGGTCCTTGCGCGGGGCGATGTCCGCGTGCACCGACCAGCCCTCGGCCACGATGTCGCCTACGGTCATCCGCGGGTTCAGTGAGGAGTACGGATCCTGGAAGATGATCTGGACCTCCCGGCGGTACTCCTTGAGCGCCCGCCCGGACATCCGCGCGACGTCCTTGCCCTTGTAGAGGATCGAGCCGCCGGTCGGCTTCTCCAGCGCGACGAGCAGCTTCGACACCGTCGACTTGCCGCAGCCGGACTCGCCGACCAGGCCGACGGTCTCGCCGCGGCGCAGGGTCATGTTCACGCCGTCGACGGCGCGGACGTGCCCGATGGTGCGCTTGAAGACCACGCCCTGCGTGAGCGGGAAGTGCTTCTGCAGCGCGTTGATCTCCAGCAGCGTCTCCCCCAGCGGACCGCGGGCGGTGGCGCTGGCAGGGGCGGTGGCGGACGCAGCGGTCGCGCCGGTGGGCTCAGACGGATCGGACACCGAGAACCTCCTCGCTGTAGTGGCACGCTGCCTCGCGGCCGGGGGCGACCAGGCGCAGCGGCGGGACGTCGACGGCGCAGTCGCGGCCGGGCGCGGCCTCGGCGCCCAGGCGGCGGCGCGCGCACCGCGGATGGAAGGGGCAGCCGCTGGGGATCGCGGCCAGGTTCGGCGGCTGGCCGACGATCGGCTGCAGCCGTCCGCCCTTGGCCTCGACCTGAGGCACCGAGTTCATCAGCCCCTCGGTGTAGGGGTGGCCGGCGTCGGTGAAGACGTCGTCGACCGTGCCCCGCTCGACGATGCGGCCGGCGTACATGACGGCCACGCGGTCGGCGACCTCGTTGACCACGCCGAGGTCGTGGGTGATGAGGATCAGCCCCATCCCGGTCTCCCGCTGCAGATCCTTGAGCAGGTCCATGACCTGCGCCTGGACCGTGACGTCGAGGGCGGTGGTGGGCTCGTCCGCGATGAGGATGCGCGGGTCGAGCGCGATCGCCATCGCGATCATGACGCGCTGGCGCATGCCGCCGGAGAACTGGTGCGGGTAGTCGTTGACCCGCTTGGCCGCGCCCGGGATGCGCACGCGGTCCATCAGCTCGATGGCCTTGGCCTTGGCGTCCTTGCGGGAGAGCCCCTGGTGCACCCGGAACATCTCGCCGATCTGCCAGCCCACGCTGTAGACGGGGTTCAGCGAGGAGAGCGCGTCCTGGAAGATCATCGAGATGCCCGGGCCGCGGACCTGGCGCTGGTCCTCCTCGGACATCTGCAGCAGGTCGCGGCCCTCGAACCTGATGGCCCCCCGGACCACCGCGGGCGGGACGTCGAGGATGCCCATGATCGCCTGGGCGGACACCGACTTGCCGGAGCCTGACTCACCCAGGATCGCCAGGGTCTCGCGCTCGGCCAGCGTGTAGCTGACGCCGTTGACGGCGTTGACCACGCCGGAGCGCTGCCGGAACTCGACGTGCAGGTCGTCGACCTCGAGCAGCGTCGCGCCGGCGGTCGCCGGACGGGGAGTGGGGTCGAGCTGGGACTGGGTCATGCGCGCTGCCTCGGGTCGAGGGCGTCGCGCAGGGCGTCGCCCATCAGGATGAACGCCATCACGGTCAGGCTCAGCACGATGCTCGGGAAGAGCACCAGGTGCGGCGCGGTCCGGATCAGGTCCTGGCCGGCCTCGATCTGCAGGCCCCAGGAGATGGCCGGCCGCTGGAGGCCCACGCCGAGGTAGGTCAGCGTCGCCTCGGCCGCGATGAGCACGCCGATGGTGATGGTCGTGTAGACCAGCACCGGCGCGACGGCGTTGGGAAGGATGTGCCGGATCAGGATCCGGCTGTTCGACGCCCCCATGGCGCGGGCGGCGGCCACGTAGTCGGAGCTCTTCACCGCGATGACCTGCGACCGGACCAGCCGCATCGCCGTCATCCAGCCGAACAGCGCCAGCGCCAGGGCGACGGCGCCCGGTCCTCGGCTGTTGAGGATCGGGATGTCGGTCTGCGGGCCGACGCGCAGCAGGACCAGCGCGCCCAGGATCAGCGGCAGCGCGTAGAAGATGTCCGCGATGCGGGACAGGACGCTGTCGGTGGCGCCGCCGAAGTAGCCGGCGATGGCGCCGACGACGACCCCGAGCAGCAGCACGACGACCACCGCGAACACACCGATGATCAGCGAGTTGCGGGCGCCGTAGACGACGTTGGCCAGGTAGTCGCAGCCCTGCTGGTCGTAGCCGAACCAGTGCTCGGACGACGGCCGCGCCTTGGAGTTGGCCAGGTCGCACGCGCGGGGGTCGGCCCCGCGGGCGAACAGCTGCGGGAACACCGCCATCACGACGAGCAGGACGGTGAGCAGCGAGCCGATCCAGAACAGCGGGTTGCGCTTGAGCGCCGCCCACGCGTCGGACCACAGGCTGTTCTGCCGGGCGCTGAGCGGGTCCACCGAGGGGCTGGCGAGCCCCGTCGTCGTCCCTGCCTCGATCTCGTCCTTGCGCAGGTCCACCTGCTGCTGGTCAGTCATAGCGGATCCTCGGGTCGAGGACGGCGTAGAGCACGTCGACGATCAGGTTGAAGAAGATGAAGAAGAAGACCATCAGCGTCACGATGCCGACCACGACGGCGCCTTCCTGCGCCTGGATCGAGTCGAACACCTCGCGGCCGATGCCGGGCAGGTTGAAGACGGTCTCGGTCACGATCGCGCCACCGAGCAGCGCGCCGATGTCGGCACCGATGAAGGTGACGACGGGGATCAGGCTGTTGCGCAGCGTGTGCCGGACGATGATGCGGCGGCGCGGCAGGCCTTTCGCCTTCGCCGTCCGCACGTAGTCGGCACGCATGTTCTCGGCGATGCTCGTCCGGGTCAGCCGGGCGACGTAGGCCAGCGAGCCGGAGGCGAGCACCAGGCCGGGCAGGATGTAGCTGTACCAACCCTCCCGGGTGCCGGCGATCGGGAACCAGCCGAGCTTCAGCCCGAAGGTCAGCTGGGCGAGGAACGCCAGCACCAGGATCGGGATCGACACGATGACGGTGGTCGAGACCAGCACCAGGTTGTCGAAGAAGCTGTTGCGGCGGATGCCGGCCAGCACACCGGCGGTCAGGCCGATCAGGATCTCGAAGACGACCGCGACGATGGTCAGCCGGATCGTGACCGGGAGCGTGCGCTCGATGGTGTCCAGCACGGGACGGCCGCGGAAGTCGGTGCCCAGATCGCCCTGGACGAGACCCTTGAGGTACTCCCAGTACTGGACCCAGAGCGGGTCGTCGAGGTGGAACCGCTCGGTGAGCACCTTGACGAACGCCGGCGACACCGGCCGGTCACCGGCCAGGGCACGGATGGGGTCACCCGGCAGGGCGTAGACCATCGCGAAGATCAGGACGGACGCGCCCAGCAGTACCGGGATGGTGAGCAGCAGGCGGCGCGCTACGTAGCGGCCCATGTTCCCCCTCGGGTGCGAGCCCGCGCAGCTGCGTCGGGCCGGTGTTCATGGTGCGCTCTCGGGTGCAGGCACGCCGCCGGGGACGACCGTCCGTGGTGGACGGGCGCCCCCGGCGGGTGGTGCGGGTCCTGCTAGTGCTCGGTCAGTTGACCGTGACCTCGGACCAGACGGGGCGCTGGAAGAGGTCGATCCGGACGTTGTCCACGTTGTCGGTGTGGACGCTCTGGATCTGGGTGAAGAACATCGGCGCGTAGGGCATGTCCGCGGCGATGAGATCCTCGGCCTGCTGGTAGAACTCGATCGCCTCGGCGGTGTCCTTGGCCTGGTCGCCCTGGGTGATCAGCGCGGAGACCTCGTCGTTCGTGTAGAAGCTGTAGTTCGAGCCGGTGGGCGGCAGCGAAGCCTCGGTGAACATCGGGGTCAGGTAGCTCTCCGCGGCCGGGTAGTCGAAGCTCCAGCCCATCCGGAACGGGCCGGTGAAGCCCTTGGACTCACCGAGCGGCAGGTACTGGGCGAAGTCGAGGCTGCCCTCGAGGCTGAACTCCACACCCAGGTTGGTCCGCAGCTGGTTGCCCACGGCCTCCATCCACGCGTCGTGACCGCCACCGGCGTTGAACCACAGCTGCACCGGCTGGCTGCGGTCGAAGCCGGCCTCGTCGAGCAGCGCGTTGGCGGCGTCGACGTCGTAGGCGCAGAACTCGCAGGAACCCTCGCGGTAGCCGTCGACGACCGGCGCGATGAACGAGTCGGCCGGGGTGCGGGTGCCGGAGAAGATCGCCTCGGAGATGGCCTCGCGGTCGATCGCCATGGAGATGCCCTGGCGGACCCGCGGGTCCGCGAAGCGGGCGTCGTAGGTCGGGAAGCCCATGTAGGTGATCTGCGAGACCTCGGTGTTGATGAAGTTGTCGCCGAACTCGCTCTCGGCCGACTCGATCACCTCCGGCGGGATGACGTCGACGATGTCGACGTTGCCGTCCTGGGCGTCGGTGTAGGCGGTGGCCTGGTCGGCGTAGACGATGAACTCCAGGCCGGCGGCCTTGGCCTTGTCCTCACCGGCGTAGTCCTCGAAGCGGGTCAGCGTGATGCCCTGGCCGGGCACGAACTCGCTGTCGGCCATGAAGGGGCCGTTGCCGATCGGGTTGGTGCCGAAGGCCTCCGGGTCCTCGAAGAAGACGTCCGGGAGCGGGTTGAAGGTGTCGTAGCCCACGACCGCCGGGAAGAGCGCGAACGGGCTGGTGAGCTCCACCGTGAAGGTCAGGTCGTCCTCGACGGCCAGGCCGGAGAGCTCGGTCGCCGTACCGGCCTCGAGCTCCTCCAGGCCGGCGATGCGGCCGAGGTAGGAGCCGCCGTCCTGCGCGTTCTGCGGGTTGGCGGTGTAGTTCCAGGCGTCGACGAACGACTCGGCGTCGACCGGCGTCCCGTCGTGGAAGGTCCAGCCGTCCTTCAGCGTGATGGTCCAGTTCTGGTTGTCCTCGGACTCGATGGACTCGGCGACGCCGGTGTACTCGACCTCGCCCTCCGCCGAGTAGCCCACCAGGCCGGTCCAGAGGGCGGCGATGACCTTGGCGCCCTCGCTCTCGGTGGTGTTGCCGGGGACGAGCGGGCTCTTCGGCTCGCCGATGTAGGCGGTGAACGTGCCGCCGTCGCTACCGCCGGAACCCGAGCCGCTGTCGTCGCTGTCGCCGCCACAGGCGGACAGCAGCATCGCGCCGGCCAGGGCCGTCGCGACGAGCGCAGCAGGGCGCTTGTTGAACTTCACGTGAAGGCCTCTTTCGTTCCGCGGGTGCGGAGTCTCGGACTGGTCGGCCAGCTCTCGGCGCGGGCGCCGGCGCTGACGATCGTGGTCGGACACGCACGCGTGCGGGTGGAGTCCACCCCGCGTGCACGGTGAGCAACGCTAAGCAAGCGCAGCGGGGCGTGCTACCCACGTTGTCCTTTTGTGACCTGTGGACACGGTCTCACATCTACCCCTGAAACCCGTCCAGGGGTTCTGACCTGCGGCGGGACGCGTTGCGGTTCGGAGCCCGCACGTCCGGATGGTTTGCGGTGGGTGAGACGTGCGGACACCGGACGGGGCAGGTGTCGCGCCCCGCGGCTCCGGGTACGGGCGCTCTGCACCTACGACGAGAGGACGACGCATGAGCGGCGAGGACAAGGCCAACAACAAGCTCGAAGAGCTGGGTGGCAAGGCCAAGGAGGCCCTCGGCGACGCGACGAACGACCGCGATCTCCAGGCTGCCGGTCAGAAGGACCAGACCAAGAGCAACCTCAAGCAGGCCGGCGAGAAGGTCAAGGACGCCTTCAAGTAGGCCCGCACCGACGCACGGCGGAGGCCGCACCCCATCCGGGGCGCGGCCTCCGGCGCGTCTCCCGGACTTTCTGCACCGAAAGTCCGGCCCCGCGGCGGACTTTCTGCACGAGAAGTCCTCACCTGGTCGGTGCGGTCGGGCGCACCGCCTCCCGGATGCGGCGGACGACGCCGTCCATGTCGCGTAGGTCGGCCGCACCGAGCCGGATCACCCGCCAGCCTGCAGCGACCAGCCGCGCGTAGCGCGCGTCGTCCTTGACGATCTGCAGGCCGTCGAAGTGGTAGGCCCCCTCGTACTCCACGATCACTCGCGCCTCCTGCCACGCGAGGTCGACCACGCCCAGGAACTCCCCGCCCGCCACGACGACGAACTGGGGTGTCGGAGCCGGCAACCCGGCTCGGACGCAGGCCACACGCACCCACGACTCGGGTGGGCTCTGGCTCCGTCCGTCGACGAGCGGGAGCACCCGCTCGACCCGGGAGGCCCGCCACCGCCCGTGCGACTGCTCGAGACCGGCGGCCGCCACCGCCAGGTCCAGATGACCGGTCCGCACCATGGCGTCGAGCATCGCGACCGCGTTCGGCGCGGTCTCCAGCGTGGCGACGTCCCAGGCGGTTCGGAGTGGCCCGGTGATGCGCGTGCCGTCGTCGACGGTGACGACGTCCCCCGGGTCGAGAGTCGTCCGATGTGCACGGACTCCCCGGGGCCCGCGCCAGGACGAGCCGTACGACACCAGGCCGACGACGGCGTCGCTGGGCGATGCGAACGGCGCTCCCCACCAGGCCGCTGCGGAACGGCCGCCCAGAACCGCGGTCGGAGGCATGACCAGGGAGGCAGCGACGGCATGCAACCGGTGATCCGCCTCGAGCCCGGGGTCGGCGTAGACGTTGTGAAGCAACCGGCGGTAGAGGCCCGACTTCAGCTGCCGCTGCGTCACAGCCCCCTCCGACACCGCGTGCGAGCCGAGGAAGACGCCGTGGAGCCGCTGCGTGCGCACGCCAGCAGCCTGGGTCATCCGGCGCCGGCGCGGAGCCGTCGTCCACAGCCGCTGCCTTCGACGGACTTTCGGTGCAGAAAGTCCCGGACTTTCGGTGCAGAAAGTCCGGTACCTCCGGTGCAGGAAGTCCGTCAGGGGCCGGCGAGGAGGGCGCGGACGGCGGGGAGGAGCGGACGGTCCGCGGCGATCCAGTCGATCCCGTCCAGCTCCTCGACGCCGACCCAGCGCAGCGCGGTGTGCTCGTGCGCCACCGGCTCGCCCGAGACGACGCGCGCCGACCACACCCGCATCGTCGAGGCGCCTCGCGGGCCACCGGCGACGACGCCGTCGAGCGGCACCTCGCCGAGGAAGCCCCCCGGCGCGACGACGACGCCCAGTTCCTCGGCGCACTCCCGCACCAGGGCCGACAGGTCGGACTCCCCCGGCTCCACCTTGCCGCCGGGGAACTCCCAGCAGCCGTCGTACGGCCCGCCGGAGCGCTGCGCGACGAGCACCCGGTCCCCGTCGACGAGCGCGGCGCCCACCACCTGGACGACGTCCTCGGCGCGGGCCGCCGCCGCGGCGGCGTAGGCGTCCAGGTGCGCGGCCATGGCCCGCTCGAGCCGGCGGCGGAGCACCCGGTCGGCCAGCGCGCCCAGGGGGCCGGGCAGGCCGCCCGCCACCTCGATCCGCTCCTCGACCAGCGTGCCCTCGGCGGTCGGGGTGAACCGGCGGGAGTGGGTCACGCGCCGCCGTCCCGGCCCGGAACCGGTGTGCGCGTCGGAGTGCGGTCGCACCGACTCCACCTCGTCCAGCGGGGCCGGCCAGGGCCGGCCCAGCACGCGGGCGACGTCGAAGGCCACGGTCAGCGGCGCCTCCACCAAGGTGGTGAAACGCAGCCGCAACACACGGCCACTGTTCCAGACCCAGGCAGGATGGACCCCGTGCGCATCAATGCCCGGGTCGACTACGCCATCCGAGCCGTCGTCGAACTCGCCGCGGTCGCGCCGGAATCGATGACCGCCGACGCCATCGCCACCGCCCAGGGCATCCCCAGCCGGTTCCTGCAGGCCATCCTCACCGACCTCCAGCGGGCCCGGCTGGTCACCAGCCAGCGCGGCCGGGACGGCGGGTACCGCCTCGCGCTCCCGCCGTCGGAGATCTCGATCGCGCGGATCATGCGGATCGAGCAGGGCTTCCTCGCCGAGGTGCACGGTCAGCGGCCGGAGGACGTGCGTTATCCCGGGGCGGCCACCGAGCTCGCCAAGGTCTGGGTCGCCGCGCGGGAGGCCTACCGCCGCGTCCTCGAAGGGGTCACGGTCGCGGACGTCGTCAGCGGCAGATTGCCCGAGCACGCCGCGGAACTGGTCGCCATGGACGAGGCCTGGCGGTCGTTCGGCAGCTCCACCGGCGAGTGACCCGCGAGGGCGGTGCGCGACACTGGCGGGCATGTCCGCAGCTCCGCGTCCCGGCGTCACCGTCTTCCTGACCGGCCTCTCCGGCGCCGGCAAGTCCACGATCGCCGACGCGCTGGTCGCGGACCTGGAGTCCGACGGCCGCCCGGTCACGGTGCTGGACGGCGACGTCGTCCGCACCCACCTGTCCAGCGAGCTGAGCTTCACCAAGGAGCACCGCGACCTCAACATCCGCCGGATCGGCTGGGTCGCCGGTGAGGTGGTCAAGCACGGCGGCACCGTCGTCGTCGCCGCCATCGCCCCGTACGAGCAGGCCCGTGAGCAGGCCCGCGAGCTGGTCGAGCAGCACGGCCGCTTCGTGCTGGTGCACCTGTCCACGCCGCTGGAGGTCTGCGAGGCCCGCGACGTGAAGGGCCTCTACGCGAAGGCGCGCGCCGGGGAGATCCCCGAGTTCACCGGCGTCAGCGACCCCTACGAGCCGCCGGTCGCCCCCGAGCTGGTCATCGACACGTCGGTGACCCCGCTGGCCGAGTCGGTCGCCCGCATCCGCGCCGCCATGGACGGCCGCACCGCGCAGGTGTGAGCCGCTCCACGCCTATGCGCGGGTGAGCTGTGGCACCATCATGGGTGTGACCGGATGCGGCGTACTCCTCGTCGCGCGCCTGCACATCGATCTCGCGCGCGTGTCCAGCGCGGCCTGTCGCGCCTCGCGCTGACCCAGGCTCCTCACGCGCAGCACCCACTGCGCATCATCGAACCGGCAGCGCCCTCCCGATCCGCGCGGTGACTGCCGTGCCGGGAGCAGGCGCAGGAAGAAGTACGAGACGTGACGACTCCCACCCGCACGACCACCCGCCCCAAGCGCGGCGAGGGCCAGTGGGCTCTGGGCTACCGGGAGCCGCTCAACCCGAACGAGCGGATGAAGAAGGACTCCGACGGCCTCGAGGTGCGCCAGCGGATCATCGACATCTACTCGAAGAACGGCTTCGACAGCATCGACCCGGGTGACCTCCGCGGCCGGATGCGGTGGATGGGCCTCTACACCCAGCGCGCCCAGGGCATCCCCGGCGGCAAGACCGCCGTGCTGGAGCCCGAGGAGCTCGAGGACAAGTACTTCATGATGCGGGCCCGCATCGACAGCGGGCAGCTCTCCAGCGACGCGCTGCGCGTGATCGGCGGCATCAGCACCGACTTCGGCCGGGACGTCGCCGACGTCACCGACCGGCAGAACGTGCAGTACCACTGGATCCGCATCGAGGACGTGCCCGAGATCTGGCGCCGCCTGGAGTCGGTCGGGCTCAGCACGATGGAGGCCTGCGGCGACGTGCCGCGCGTCATGCTCGGCTGCCCGCTCGCCGGGATCCTCGAGGACGAGGTGCTCGACGCCACCGACGTCATCCACGCCACCGTGGAGAAGTACGTCGGCAGCCCCGAGTTCAGCAACCTGCCGCGCAAGTGGAAGACGTCGATGTCCGGCTGCGTCGACCACTGCACCGAGCCCGAGATCGACGACGTCTCGTTCGTCGGCGTCGTGAACGACCAGGGTGAGGCCGGCTACGACCTGTGGGTCGGCGGCGGGCTCTCCACGAACCCGATGTTCGCCCAGCGGGTCGGCGTCTTCGTCCGTCCCGACCAGGTCACCGAGGTCTGGGCGGCGTGCACCTCGGTCTTCCGGGACTACGGCTACCGGCGCCAGCGCAACCGTGCGCGGATCAAGTTCCTCATGGCCGACTGGGGCCCGGAGAAGTTCCGCCAGGTGCTGCAGGACGAGTACCTGCACGCAGCCCTGCCCGACGGCCCGGCGCCCGCCCCGGCCAAGCACGACCAGCGCGACCACGTCGGCGTCAGCCGGCAGAAGGACGGCCTCAACGCCGTCGGCTTCGCGCTGCGCACCGGCCGGATCAGCGGCACCCTGCTGAGCACGATCGCCGACCTGGCCGACGAGTACGGCCAGGGCCGCATCCGGACGACGACGCAGCAGAAGCTGGTCATCCTCGACGTCCCCGACGAGCGGGTCGAGGCGCTGGTGGACGCCCTCGCCGCGCACGACCTGCAGGTCCGGCCGAGCGCGTTCCGTCGCGGCACCATGGCCTGCACCGGCCTCGAGTACTGCAAGCTCGCGATCGTCGAGACCAAGCAGCACGCGCAGGACCTCTACGCCGAGCTCGAGAAGCGGCTGCCCGACTTCGACGTGCCGATCGGCATCAACGTCAACGGCTGCCCGAACAGCTGCGCCCGCTTCCAGACCGCCGACATCGGGTTCAAGGGCTCGATGGTGCGCGACGACAGCGGCGAGATGGTCGAGGGGTTCCAGGTCCACCTCGGCGGACACCTCGGCGTCGAGGCGACGTTCGGCCGCAAGTTCCGCGGCCACAAGGTGACCAAGGCCGAGACCGTCGACTACTGCGAGCGCGTGCTGCGCGGCTTCGTCGAGCGTCGTACCGACGGCGAGTCCTTCGCGCACTACGTCTCGCGGGCCGAGGAGGCCTGGCTGCTGTGACGGAGGACCGGGCCGGGGGAAGACAACGGCAACTGCCGGTGTTCCACTGCCCGTACTGCGGGGACGAGGAACTCACCCCGTACGAGGGCGAATCGGCCGACGGCTGGCGCTGCGGCGCCTGCCTGCGGGCGTTCTCCGTCCACCTGATCGCAACGGGGGTCCAGCACGGATGACGACCGCACTCGCAGCGACGCCGGAGCTGGCCGCCGAGGCCGACGCACGCTTCTCGACGATCACCGATCCGGTCGAGCAGGCGCTCGCCGTCCTCCGCTGGGCCGGTGAGACGTTCGGCGACTCCTTCGCCATCACCTCCTCCATGGCCGACGGCCTGCTCTCCCACCTGGCCAGCCGGGTCGTCCCGGGCGTGCACGTGGTCTTCCTGGACACCGGTTACCACTTCGCCGAGACGATCGGCACCCGCGACTGGATCACCTCCGTCCTGCCGATCACGCTGGTCAACGTCACCGCACCCCAGACCGTGGGCGAGCAGGACCTCTCCTTCGGGCCGAAGCTGCACGACCGCGACCCGGACCTCTGCTGCGAGATGCGGAAGGTCAAGCCGCTCGCCCAGGCGCTGGCCGGATACGCCGCGTGGGGCTCCGGCGTCCGCCGCGACGAGTCGGTGACCCGCGCCGACACGAAGCTGGTCGACTGGGACGCCAAGCGCGGCATGGTGAAGGTCAACCCGATGGCCGGCTGGACCCAGGACGTCGTCGACGCCTACATCGCCGAGCACCAGGTGCCGGTGAACCCGCTGTTCGAGCTGGGCTACGGCTCGATCGGCTGCGCGCCGTGCACCCGGCCCGTGGCTCCCGGCGAGGATCCCCGCGCCGGACGATGGGCGGGCTCGACCAAGACCGAGTGCGGCCTCCACACCTGACGAAGCACCCCGTCCTCCTCACGCCTCGCACGCTCGGCGCGAGCCTCTGGACGGGGCGGCCGCCCAGCACGTCACCATGGGCCATGCCCCGACCTCCCCGCCTCTCCCCCGACGACGTCGCGACCGCGCTGGCCGAGCTGCCGCTGTGGTCCGGCGACGCCGACGGCCTGCGCCGCACCGTCGCGCTGCCGAGCTTCCGGGACGCCGTCGCCGCGATCGTGGCGATCGCCGACGTCGCCGAGGAGCTGGACCACCACCCCGACGTCGACCTGCGCTGGCGGACCCTGCACCTGTCGCTGGTCAGCCACTCGGAGGGCGGCGTCAGCGAACTGGACCTCGAGCTCGCCCGCCGGATCGACGCCCTGCTCCCCGCCTCCTGACGCCGGCGCGCCGCGGTGGATCCGGGCACCCGACCCCCCGCCCGACCAGGCGCGGAACGTCCGACGACGGGCTCGTGAACATCGCCGCGGATCGCTGACGACCGCTGCCGCCCGTGCCTAGCTTCCGAGGTGACCGGGGCTCTCTCCCCGGCACACCGACCCTTGGGAGCAACAACGTGCGACCTGTCTCCAGGTACGGCATCGCAGCGACCGGCGTCGCCGCGGCGATCGTCGTCGCGCCACTGCCGGCGATCGCCGCCGAGGACTCCGACCAGAGCACCGGCACCGTCACCATCACCCGCTTCGACGACCGCTACGCGGACGGCCTCTTCGACCCGTCGAAGACCGCACGTGACGGCATGACCGACCAGAAGCGGACGAGCAACAGCGCGTGGCTCGTCGCCTCCGACGGCAGCCGTCACTACGCGAGCGACACCGCCGACGGCGACCAGATGTTCGAGAACGTGCCCGTCGGCCCCGCGACGGTCTACCTGACGGCGCCCAACAACCCCGCGGGCGAGGTGTTCTTCGACGCCACCGGCGCGGCCGGCGCCGACGACATCGAGCGCCTGCCCATCGCGAGCTACCAGGGCATGGCGGTCGGCGAGCTCGCCCTCACGGTCGACGCGGACGGCGAGCAGCGTCTCGTCGGCATGACGGCGATGCGCGCCGCGGCCGACGTCCGGTACGCCGACGGGACGGTGGCCGGCGGGCTCACCTCGGTCGAGTTCGGTTCCGGCGACACCTGGTACCCGGCCACCGAGTACCAGTTCAGCGGCGGCGAGGGGACGTACGAGGCGTTCGAGAGCTCCGGCTACGTCCGGCACGTCCCGGACGAGATCGGCGTCCGCATCGCCGCTCCTGCGGGCCACCGGGTGGCGTCGGTGACCGCTGACGACTACGGCGACATCCAGGTCACCGAGCGGGACGGCGCCTACTGGATCGACACCACCGGGGTCCGGGCGTACTTCTCGGCTCCCACCTTCACCGTCACGCTCGAGAAGATCCCGGACACGACCCACCCGACGATCACCGTGAAGGACGGGGCGGGGTTCACGACCCGCAGCGGTGACACCTACGGCCTCGTCTCCTTCAAGCTCCACGACGCCGGCAGGATCGACAAGGTGGCGATCAACGGCACGGTCAAGGACCTCAGCAACAACGCCTGGTCCGACGTCAACTTCGTGAAGCCGGGCGTCCTCGGCGCCGTCGAGGGCCGGAACACGATCGTCGTGTACGACGTCGCGGGCAACACCGAGACCCTGACCTTCACGCTCGACGGCACGGGCCCGCGGGTGACCGTCAAGGACGGCGAGCGCTACACGGTCGGGGGCGAGGCCGGCTACGACCTGGTCAGCTTCAAGCTCCACGACGCCGCGAAGGTCGACAAGGTCGTGATCAACGGCAAGGTCAAGGATCTCAGCAACAACGCCTGGTCCGACGTCAACTTCGTGAAGCCCGGCACGTTCGGCGCGGTCAGGGGCGACAACACGCTGGTCGCCTACGACGTGCTCGGCAACACCACGACGATCACGTTCACCCTGAACTGATCACCGGACGCCGGTAGCACCGCGCCTTCCCGCCCCGGCGGGGAGGCGCGGTCGCGTCTCCGGCCGCCGCGGAGGCTCAGCCCTCGACCGGGAGGACCAGCAGCCGGAACAACCGGTCGGCCTCGACGTCGGGGTCCGCGGTGAGGCCGGTGTGCACCGGACCGGGCTGGATGACGGTGCTGCGCGGCGCGGTGAGCCAGCGGAACCGGGAGCCCAGCGCCTCCCGGCCGGCGGCGCCCGCGCCGGGGTCGG
>JBEPZM010000040.1:0-16362 GCA_041640835.1 Blastococcus sp. | reverse complement strand
TCAGCCCGCCGCCGCACCACGACATCTACTCGATCGAGGACCTCAAGCAGCTCATCCACGACCTGAAGAACGCGAACGACCAGGCGCGGATCAACGTCAAGCTGGTGGCCGAGGTCGGCGTCGGCACGGTCGCCGCCGGCGTCAGCAAGGCGCACGCCGACCTGGTGCTGATCTCCGGCCACGACGGCGGGACGGGCGCGGCGCCGCTGACCTCGCTCAAGCACGCCGGCTCCCCATGGGAGCTCGGGCTGGCCGAGACCCAGCAGACGCTGCTGGCCAACGGCCTGCGCGACCGGATCACCGTCCAGGCCGACGGCCAGATGAAGACCGGCCGCGACGTCATCATCGCCGCGCTGCTGGGCGCCGAGGAGTACGGCTTCGCCACCGCTCCGCTGGTCGTCTCCGGCTGCGTGATGATGCGGGTCTGCCACCTCGACACCTGCCCCGTGGGCGTCGCCACGCAGAACCCGGAGCTGCGCAAGCGGTTCACCGGCCGCCCGGAGTTCGTGGTCACCTTCTTCGAGTTCCTGGCCCAGCAGGTGCGCGAGTACCTCGCCGAGCTCGGGTTCCGCACGCTGGACGAGGCCGTCGGCCACGCCGAGCTGCTCGACACCCGGCAGGCGGTGGGCCACTGGAAGGCCTCCGGGCTGGACCTGGCGCCGCTGCTGGTCGTCCCCGAGATGCCCGAGGGGACGCCGCGGCGGAAGGTGCGCGACCAGGACCACGGGCTCGACGTCGCCCTGGACCAGACGCTGATCCAGCTCTGCGAGGGTGCGCTGCTCGACGCGCAGCCGGTCAGCCTGGAGCTGCCGGTGCGCAACGTGAACCGCACCGTCGGCACGATGCTGGGCTCGATGGTCACCCGCCGCTTCGGTGGCCAGGGCCTGCCCGACGGCACCATCGACCTCACCTTCGGCGGGTCGGCCGGGCAGTCGTTCGGCGCCTTCGTGCCGCGCGGCATCACCATGCGGCTCTACGGCGACGCCAACGACTACGTAGGCAAGGGTCTCTCCGGTGGCCGGATCGTCGTGCGGCCCTCCCGCGAGGCGACCTTCGCCGCCGAGGACAACGTCATCGCCGGCAACGTGATCGGCTACGGCGCGACCGGCGGCGAGATCTTCCTGCGCGGCCGGGTGGGCGAGCGGTTCTGCGTGCGCAACTCCGGGGCGCTCGCCGTCGTCGAGGGCGTGGGCGACCACGCGCTCGAGTACATGACCGGTGGCCGCGCCGTGATCCTGGGCGCGACCGGGCGGAACATCGCGGCCGGCATGTCCGGCGGCGTCGCCTACGTGCTCGACCTGGCCCGCCACCGGGTGAACGGCGAGATGGTCGACGTCGAGCCGCTGGACGGCGAGTCCGCACAGTGGCTGCGCGACGTCCTCGAGCGCTACGCCGAGGAGACCGAGTCCCCGGTGGCCGGCGCGCTGCTGGCCGACTGGGGACGCTGGTCGGCACAGTTCAGCGTGATCATGCCGCGGGACTACAAGCGCGCGCTGGACGCGCAGCGCATGGCCGAGGCCAACGGAACGGACGTCGACCTGGCAGTGATGGAGGCAGCTCGTGGCTGACACCACCGGATTCCTGAAGTTCGAGCGGGAGCTGCCGCCGCGGCGGCCCGTGGAGCTCCGCATCCGTGACTGGAAGGACGTCTACACGGCCCGCCAGAACGGCGAGGACCCGCTCTTCCCGACCGCCGAGGTGCGCAAGCAGGCGGCTCGCTGCATGGACTGCGGCATCCCGTTCTGCCACCACGCGTGCCCGGTGGCCAACCTGATCCCCGAGTGGAACGACCTGGCCCGCCGCGACGACTGGCACGACGCCATCGAGCGGCTGCACGCGACCAACAACTTCCCGGAGTTCACCGGGAAGCTGTGCCCGGCGCCGTGCGAGGGCTCCTGCGTGCTCAACCTGCAGGAGTCGCCGGTCGCCATCAAGCAGATCGAGTGGGAGATCATCGACCGCGCCTGGGACGAGGGCTGGGTCGAGCCGCAGGCACCCACCGAGCGCACCGGCAAGAAGGTCGCCGTCATCGGGTCGGGTCCGGCGGGTCTCGCCGCCGCCCAGCAGCTGACCCGGGCCGGGCACGACGTCACCGTCTACGAGCGGGCCGACCGCATCGGCGGGCTGCTCCGCTACGGCATCCCCGAGTTCAAGATGGAGAAGTCCGTCCTGGACCGGCGGCTGGACCAGATGCGCGCCGAGGGCACCCGCTTCGTCACCGGCGTCGAGGTCGGCGGTCCGGGGGAGGGCGACCTGTCCACCGAGCAGCTGCGGGCCGAGTACGACGCCGTCGTCCTGGCCGGTGGCGCCACCGTCGGGCGCGACCTGCCCGCGCCCGGGCGCGAGCTGGCCGGCATCCACCTGGCGATGGAGTACCTGCCGCTGGGCAACCGGCAGGCGCTCGGCGAGCTGGACGACCCGCCGATCAACGCGGCCGGCAAGCACGTGGTGATCATCGGTGGCGGTGACACCGGCGCCGACTGCCTCGGCACCGCCCACCGCCAGGGGGCGGCCTCGGTCGCCCAGCTGGAGATCATGCCGGCGCCGCCGGACCGGCGGGACCAGGGCGCCAACCCGTGGCCGACCTACCCGATGATCATGCGCGTCTCCAGCGCCCACGAGGAGGGCGGCGAGCGGCTGTACTCGGTCAACACCGAGCGGTTCCTCGGCAACGAGGACGGCACCGTGCGCGCCCTGCTGCTGCACGAGGTCGAGCGGGTCGACGGCCGGTTCCAGAAGATCGAGGGCAGCGAGCGCGAGCTGCCGGCCGACCTGGTCTTCCTGGCCATGGGGTTCACCGGCGCCCAGCGCGAGGGGCTGCTCGACGCCCTGGGCGTGGAGATGGACCAGCGCGACAACGTCGTCCGGGACGCCGAGTTCATGTCGACGGTGCCCGGGGTCTTCGTGGCCGGCGACATCGGCCGCGGTCAGTCGCTCATCGTGTGGGCGATCGCCGAGGGCCGAGCGGCGGCCGCCGCCGCGGACACCTGGCTCACCGGCGCCTCGGCGCTGCCCCGGCCCGTCGCACCCACCGCGGCTGCACTCCGCTAGTCGGGAATTCCGCCCTGCTCACTTGTCCCGTCCCCGGCCAGCCCGGGGACGGGACCAGGCGCGCGCAGCGTGTGGTCCGGTCGCGGGGCCCGGAGGGTTCCCGACCGGAACACGGGAAGCGGCTCAGCGCCAGTGGGGGACGGCACGTGGCCGCGGTGCGGTCCGGAGGACCGCCATGACATAGCGTTCTGCACATGTCCCGCCGCGCCAAGATCGTCTGCACACTGGGTCCGGCCACCAGCTCCGCCGAGCAGGTCATCGCTCTCGTCGAGTCCGGCATGGACGTCGCCCGGCTGAACTTCAGCCACGGGGCGCACGCCGACCACGCCACCGCCTACCAGCGGGTGCGCGAGGCCTCCGACCGCACCGGGCACGCCGTCGCCGTCCTCGCCGACCTGCAGGGCCCCAAGATCCGGCTGGGCACCTTCGCCGCCGGGGCGGTCGAGTGGCCCACCGGCAGCCAGATCGTCATCACCGTCGACGACGTCGAGGGCACCGCCGAGCGCGTCTCCACGACCTACAAAGACCTGGCCAACGACGTCGCCGTCGGGGACCGCCTGCTGGTGGACGACGGCAAGCTGGCGCTGACCGTGCTCTCCGTCTCCGGCAACGACGTGACCTGCCTGGTCATCGAGGGCGGGCCGGTGTCGAACAACAAGGGGCTGTCCCTGCCCGGCGTGGCCGTCAGCGTCCCGGCGCTCTCGGACAAGGACGAGCTGGACCTCCGCTTCGCCCTGCGGCTCGGCGTGGACTTCATCGCCCTGTCGTTCGTCCGGTCGGCGGACGACGCCGAGCTGGTGCGGGAGATCATGCGCCAGGAGGACGTCGAGATCCCCGTCATCGCGAAGCTGGAGAAGCCCGAGGCGGTGGAGCGGCTGGACGAGATCGTCGAGGCGTTCGACGGCATCATGGTCGCCCGCGGCGACCTGGGCGTGGAGCTCCCGCTGGAGCAGGTGCCGCTGGTGCAGAAGCGCGCCATCCAGTCCGCGCGGGAGCGCAACAAGCCGGTCATCGTCGCCACCCAGATGCTCGAGTCGATGATCGTCAACTCGCGACCGACCCGCGCCGAGGCGTCCGACGTCGCCAACGCGGTGCTCGACGGCGCCGACGCGGTGATGCTCTCGGGCGAGACGTCCGTGGGCGCGCACCCGATCGCCGCCGTCCGCACCATGGAGCGGATCATCGACGCGGTCGAGAGCGAGCACATGCCCGTGCCCGAGGTCGTCCGGCGCTCCCGGTCGCGCTCCGGGGCCATCGTGCGCGCGGCCAAGGACGTCGGCGAGGCGCTGGACGTCAAGGCGCTGGCGACCTTCACGCAGACCGGCGAGACCGCCCGCCGGCTCTCCTCGCTGCACCCGCGGCAGCCGCTGCTGGCCTTCACGGTCGACCCCGCGGTCCGCAGCCGTCTGGCCCTCACGTGGGGCGTGGAGACCTTCCTCGTGCCGCAGGTCTCGCACACCGACGACATGGTCGCCCAGGTCGACTTCTCGCTGCTGTCGATCGGCCGGCTCAAGGTCGGGGACCGGGTCGTCGTCGTGGCCGGCAGCCCGCCCAACACGGTGGGCTCGACCAACCTGATCCGCGTGCACGAGGTGGGTACCGACTCATGACCGGCAGCGACCCGAACAGCCAGGCCGCGGCGCTGATGTCCGTGCTCGCGCTCGAGGAGCGCGAGCCCGACCTCTACGTGGGCAAGACGCCGGACACGACGATGCAGCGCATCTTCGGCGGCCAGGTGGCGGGGCAGGCGCTCATGGCGGCGGCCCTGACCCTGCCGGAGGGGCGCGCGGTCCACTCCCTGCACTCGTACTTCCTCCGCCCGGGCGACCCGAACGAGGAGATCCGCTACGCCGTCGAGCGGATGCGCGACGGGCGCACCTTCAGCACCCGCCGGGTGGTCGCCTGGCAGCGCCGCGGTGACAAGGACGCGGCGATCTTCGCGCTGACGGCCGACGCCTCGGCGGGCGAGGCCGCGTACGCCGAGCACTCCCTCCCGATGCCCGACGTCCCGGCACCGGAGGAGCTGCCCACGTTCGTCGAGCTCCTGGCCGCCCGTGGCCAGGAGGCGCGGGCGGCGATGAGCATCGGCATGGCGGTCGAGCAGCGGATGTTCGAGCACCCCTTCGACCGCCCGCCGAAGACCTATCCCGACACGAAGTCATGGGCGTGGATGCGGGTGACCGGCCGGCTGCCCGACGACCAGGCCGTGCACGCGGCCGCCCTCACCTTCGCCAGCGACCTGAGCCTGCTCGGTGCGGGCACGGCGCGCATGGGCGGCGGCTGGGGGAGGACCGCGGGCTCGAGCCTGGACCACGCGGTGTGGTTCCACCAGCCGCTGCGGGCCGACGAGTGGTTCCTCTACGAGACGGACAGCCCGGTGGCCTCGCACGGGCGGGCGCTGTGCTTCGGGCAGATCTGGGCGGCCGACGGCACCCACATCGCCACGGTGACGCAGCAGGGGCTCATCCGCTCGCTCTGACGGTTGGCCCGCCCGCGCTCACTCGGCGGCGGCGGGCTCCTGGGCGCTCTCGTCCTCCGCGGGCTGCTCGGTCTGCCGGGCCTGCTCGGCGACCAGTGCCTCGGCCGCGGCGCGGTCGCGCTCCGCCTGGCGGGCGGCGGCCTGCTCGGCGGCCTGGGTGGCGAAGTCGGCGGCGAGCCAGTCGTGACCCTCGCGCAGCAGCGTCCACACCCGCTCGACGTGCGCCCGGGTCGTCGTCGGCGCTCCGACGGCGATCCGGAGGACGGCGCGGCCCCCGACGGTGGTGTGGGTCAGGAAGACCTCGCCGCCGTCGTTGAGCCGCTCGAGCAGGGTCATGGTGGCGACGTCGGCGTCGACCCCGGCCGGCCAGCGCGGCGTCAGGCAGACCAGCGACAGCGGGTGCGGGCTCAGCACGTCGAACCGGTCGTCGGCCTCGGCCCAGCCGGCCAGTTCCTGGGCCAGGGCGACCGAGCTGCGGATGTGCGCGCGCAGGCCCTCGGCGCCGTACCAACGGAGCACGAACCACAGCTTGAGCGCCCGGAAGCGCCGGCCGAGGGGAACCTGCCAGTCGCGGTAGTCGACGACGGTGCCGGCGTCGGTGGCGGCGTTGCGCAGGTACTCGGGGAGGATCGACAGCGCCCCGGTCAGGGCGGCGCGGTCGGCGACCCAGAAGAGGGTGGCGTCGAAGCCGGTGAGCAGCCACTTGTGCGCGTCGGTGGTGTAGCTGTCGGCCCACTCCACGCCGTCCTGGAGGGTGCGCAGCTCGGGGACGACGGCGCTGACGCCGGCGTAGGCGGCGTCGACGTGCAGCCACGCGTTGTGCTTCTGGCAGATCGGGCCGATCGCGGCCAGCGGGTCGACGGCGGTGGTCGACGTCGTGCCGACGGTCGCGCAGACCAGCACCGGGGTGTACCCGCGGGCGACGTCGCGCTCCATGCGGGCGGCCAGCGCGCCGGGGTTCATGGCGAGGTCGCCGTCCACCTCGACGATGCGCACGGCGTCCGTGCCCAGACCGGCGATCCGCACGGCCTTCTCCATCGAGGAGTGCGTCTCGGCCGAGACGTACACGGTGGCCCGCTCGGGCTCGACGCCGCGGCGGAGGGTGCCGCCGCCGCTGGCGCGGTGCAGCGCGGCGAGCAGCGCGACGAGGTTGGCGCCGGAGCTGGAGTCCTGGACGACACCGCCGCCGGTGCCGGTGGAGCGGAAGGACGCGGGCAGCCCGAGCAGCTCGGCGAACCAGTCCATGACGTGCTGCTCGAGCTCGGTCGCGGCCGGGCTGGTCACCCACGACATGCCCTGGACGCCGAGGCCGGCCGAGACGAGGTCGCCGAGCACGGAGGGCCCGGAGGTGTTCGCGGGGAAGTAGCCGAAGAAGCCGGGGTGCTGCCAGTGCGTGAGGCCGGGGACGACGATTCGGTCGAGGTCGCCGAGGACGTCGGCGAACGGCTCACCCCGCTCCGGGGGAGCGTCGGGCAGCGCGGCCCGGACATCGCCCGGCGCCACCGTCGACCGCACCGGCAGCGACCCCACCCGCGTCCAGTAGTCGGCGATCCAGTCCACGACCTCGTGGCCGTGCTGCCGGAACTGCTCAGGCGTCATGTGCGGTGCGGGCTGGATCTCCGGGTCGCTCACGGGACTCACCGTAGGCGGCAGGCCGAGCGGGGCCCGCAGGGTCCCCGAGGCATGTCGCGACGCAGGACGAAGACGCTGGGACGCGAGACGCCCCGCGGGGCGGCAGGAGGAGTGGGGCCCGGAGGGTCCCCGACGACCGCCAGGAGAGGGCTCAGCGCAGGTGGGGAACGGCTCGTGGCCGCGGTGCGATCCGGAGGATCGCCGTGTGATGGCCGCGGTCGCGATCCGGAGGATCGCAGTTCAACCCAGTGCCCCCGGTGCGACTCGAACGCACACTGCGCGGGTTTTGAATCCGCTCCCTCTGCCGATTGGGGTACGGGGGCGCGCCGGTCCTGCCGGCAGCCGGATCAGCCTAGCGGGGGCCCGGTGGGGGCCGACGTGGCTAGGCTCGCCCCCGTGAGCAGCGCGCCGGCCAGGGTTCTCATCGCCGAGGACGAAGCACTCATCCGTCTCGATCTCAAGGAGATGCTCGAGGAGGAGGGGTACGAGGTCGTCGCCGAGGTGGGCGACGGGCAGCAGGCCGTGGACCGTGCCATGGAGCTGAGGCCGGACCTGGTGATCCTCGACATCCAGATGCCGGTGCTCGACGGGCTGTCCGCGGCGGAGCAGATCGCCTCGGCCCGGATCGCCCCGGTGATCGTGCTGACCGCGTTCAGCCAGCGCGAGCTGGTGGAGCGGGCGCGGGATGCCGGCGCCATGGCCTACCTGGTGAAGCCGTTCTCGAAGAACGATCTGGTGCCGGCGATCGAGGTGGCCCGCGGCCGGTTCGCGGAGATGGCCGCACTGGACGGCGAGGTGCGCACGCTCGAGGAGCGGCTCGCGGCCCGCCAGGCGGTGGAGAAGGCCAAGGGCCGGCTGATGACCGAGCGCGGGGTGTCCGAGGCCGAGGCGTTCCGCTGGCTGCAGCGGACCGCGATGAACGAGCGGACGTCGATGAAGGCGCTCGCCGAGCGGATCCTCACCGACGGCGTCCCCTCGGAGGCGGACCCGGCCTGACGGCGGACGCCGACGTCGCTATAGCCACTCCACAGGCACGATCGCCTCACGATCATCAGCTGTCCCACACCTTCACCTACGAAGCGACGGAAGGCCGCGCGACCTGCACGTCGGCATGCGAGCCGCGGCGGTCCGCAGCCGCTCCCCGGGGCGATCACGAGACGGTCACGAATCGACCTCGGCCTCTCAAACTCACGCGGGGAGCGCCCTACTGTTTGCCAGCCGCTCCCCACCGGGACGGCAGACGACCACCGGCGCGGCCGAACCGCGGCCCGCCGATCTGGCTCTGGAGGACATGTGCGTTTCTCGGTCAAGACGGGCGCGCCCCTGCTCGCCCTGGCGCTGGCTCTCAGCGCCTGCGGCACCTCGGGCGGCGACGACGAGGAGGCCTCGGGCGGCGGTAGCGAGGCGGGTACCTGTGAGGACGTCGCCATCGGTTTCTTCGGTGCGCTGACCGGCTCGGACGCGAACCTCGGCATCAACATCCGCAACGGCGTCGAGCTCGCGGTGGACCAGTTCAACGAGGAGAACGCCGACTGCCAGGTGGAGCTCAAGGAGTACGACTCCCAGGGCGCCCCCGACCAGGCGACGGGTCTCGCCACGCAGGCCGTCGGCGACGACACGGTCATCGGCCTCGTCGGCCCCGCCTTCTCGGGCGAGTCCGACGCGGTCGGGCCGACCTTCGCCGAGGAGGGCCTGCCGACCATCACCGCGTCGGCGACCAACCCCGCGCTGGCCGAGAACGGCTGGGACACCTTCCAGCGGATCCTGGGCAACGACGCCAGCCAGGGTCCGGCCGCCGCCGCCTACATCGGTGACGTGCTCAAGAGCGAGAGCGTGTTCGTGGTCGACGACGCGTCCGCCTACGGCAAGGGCCTCGCCGACATCGTCAACGAGTCGCTCGCTGACGCCGTCGTCGGACAGGACACCATCCAGAAGGGCCAGACCGACTTCTCCGCCACCGTGACTGCGATCCGCAGCGCCAACGCGGACGCGGTGTTCTTCGGCGGGTACTACGCCGAGGCCGGTCTGCTGGTGCAGCAGCTGCGCGGCGCCGGCGTGGATGCCACGTTCGTGGCTGCCGACGGTGTGAAGGACGCGGGCTTCATCGAGGCTGCCGGCGATGCGTCCGAGGGCGCGATCATCACCTGCCCCTGCCTCCCCCCGGAGGAGAGCCAGGCCTTCGCCGACGACTTCGAGGCGGCTTACGGCACCGCGCCGGGAACGTACGCGGCCGAGGCCTTCGACGCCGCCAACGTGTTCCTCGAGGGCATCCTCGACGGCAACACCGACCGCGAGTCGCTGCTCGAGTGGGTCAACAACTACGAGGGCGACGGCGTCACCAAGTCGATCAAGTTCGACGAGTCCGGTGAGGTCGAGAACATCTCCGTGTGGGCGTACAAGGTCGAGAACGGCGAGATCGTCGCCGACCAGGAGATCGAGACCAACTGATCTCCGTCTGACCGACCAGGCGCGGCCGGGCCTCCTCGCTGAGGGGACCCGGCCGCGTCGCCACCTGCAACTCGGAGACCACGTGTCCTTCCTGATCGACAACTTCGTCGAGCTGACCGTCACCGGTCTCGTGCTCGGCGCCGTCTACGGCCTCGTGGCCCTCGGCTACACGCTCGTCTACGGCGTGCTCCAGCTGATCAACTTCGCCCACTCCGAAGTCTGGATGTTCGGCAGCTTCGCCGCGGTCTGGGTGACCGTGGCGCTGGGCGTGGCCCCGGGCAGCGCGCTGCCGGTCGTCATCGGCGTCCTGCTGCTCGCCCTGTTCGCCGCCATGGCCGTGAGCGGTGGTGTGGCGCTGGTCCTGGAGCGGGTGGCCTACCGCCGGCTCATCCGGCTGGACGCCCCCAAGCTCGTGGCACTGATCAGTGCCATCGGCGCCAGCTTCGCGCTGGCCGAGTTCATGGGTCTGCGCGACCGCATCGCCGACTTCTTCGGGCTGCGCGACACGCTGGACCCCTACGTCCGCTCGGCGCGTGACAACACCCGCTTCCAGAACCCCCTCGAGACCGAGGGCGTGTTCACCGTGGGCGGGTACACGGTCAGCAACGTCGACATCATCATCATCGTCAGCGCCCTGCTCATGATGGTGGCGCTCGACCAGTTCATCCGCCGCACCCGCATCGGCAGCGGCATCCGTGCGGTGGCTCAGGACTCCGAGGCGGCCGCCCTGATGGGCGTCAACCGCAACCGGGTCATCCGCGCCACCTTCCTCGTCGGCGGGATCATGGCCGGCGCGGCGGCGCTGCTGTACCTGATGCGCTTCGGCGTCACCCGCTGGAACGCCGGCTTCCTGCTCGGCGTGAAGGCGTTCACCGCCGCCGTCCTCGGCGGCATCGGCAACGTTCGCGGCGCGCTGCTGGGCGGCTTCATCCTCGGCCTGGCGGAGAACTACGGTTCGGCATTGATCGGCTCCGAGTGGCGCGACGTCGTCGCGTTCCTCCTGCTGGTCGTCATCCTGCTGTTCCGGCCCACCGGGCTGCTCGGCGAGAGCCTGGGGAGGGCCCGCGCATGACTCAGGGAAAGGCTTCCCCCGACACCGGTTCGGGTGCAGCGCGCTCCACGACCCAGACGTCGCGGCTCGGCTGGGACCGCGGCGCGCTCGCGCGCCGGGTGACCGCGCTGCCGAGGCCCGCGAAGTGGGCGCTCATCGGCCTGTTCGTGGTGTTCCTCTACGCGCTGCCGCTGCTCGAGATCCCGATCCTCAGCACGCCCGACACTGACTTCGGCGCCGTGCTCTTCACGGTGGCCAGCTACGTGCTCGTCGCGCTGGGGCTGAACATCGTCCTGGGCTACGCCGGCCTGCTCGACCTCGGCTACGTCGGCTTCTACGCCATCGGTGCCTACACGGTCGCGGTGTTCGGCTCCCTCCAGGCGCAGCTGTCCTGGTGGGTGCTCATCCCGCTGGCCGTGCTCCTCACCACGATCTCCGGCATCCTGCTGGGCGCGCCGACCCTGCGCGTGCGCGGCGACTACCTCGCGATCGTGACGCTCGGGTTCGGCGAGATCATCCGCCTGACGGCGCTGAACCTCGAGTGGCTCGGCGCGGCGAAGGGCATCACCGGTGTGCCGCGCCCACCGAGCGTCGAGATGTTCGAGATCCCGCACCTCCAGTGGGAGGGCGCGACCGCGGTCATCGACCTCGACGACACGACGACGTTCCTCGTCTTCGGTGTGGCCGACCAGGCGCCGTACTACTGGTTGATGCTCACGGTGATCTTCATCGTGCTGGGTGCCGACCGGATGCTGCGGCTTTCCCGGATCGGCCGCGGGTGGGAGGCCACCCGCGAGGACGAGGACGCCGCCGAGCTCATGGGCGTGCCGACGTTCAAGTTCAAGCTGCTGGCCTTCGCCTGCGGCGCGTTCATCGGCGGTCTGTCCGGGGCCCTGTTCGCCTCGCGGCAGGGGTTCATCAACCCGGAGTCCTTCCTGCTGATCCTGAGCATCCTGTTCGTCGCCGCGGTCGTCGTCGGAGGGGCGGGCAACCGGTACGGCGTCATCCTGGGCGCCATCGTGGTCGCCTACCTGCCGGAGCGGTTCCGCGGCTTCGAGGAGTGGCGACTGCTGGTCTTCGGCCTCGCTCTGCTGCTCCTTGCCAACTTCCGGCCGCAGGGGCTGCTCCCGCCGAGGCGTGCCAAGCGCGCCCAAGCCGTGGACGAGCAGCTCGACGCCCTCGAGGAGGGAACCGCCCGTGCCTAGTACCTCCGTGTCGGAGCAGCCGGTCGCCCGCAACGGAGCGGCGCTGCTGTCGCTCGACGACGTCAGCATCCAGTTCGGTGGCCTCAAGGCGCTCGACCAGGTGAGCTTCGACGTGCGCGAGGGCGAGATCCTCGGGCTCATCGGGCCCAACGGCGCCGGCAAGACCACCTGCTTCAACGTGATGACCGGCGTCTACCAGCCCACGTCCGGCGAGGTCCGCTTCGCCGGCGTACCGCTGGGCCGGCGCAAGCGGTTCGCGATCACCCGGCTGGGCATCGCGCGCACGTTCCAGAACATCCGCTTGTTCGGCAACATGACCGCGCTGGAGAACGTCCTGGTCGGTGCGGACGCCCATCACCGCACCAACGTGATCGACGCGCTCATCCGCTCCCCGCGGCACCGCCGCGAGGAGCGCGAGGGCGAGGAGACCGCCCGCGAGGTGATGAAGTTCCTCGGCCTGGACAAGCGGGCCGACGAACTGGCCCGCAACCTCTCCTACGGGGAGCAGCGCCGGCTCGAGATCGCCCGTGCGATGGCCACCAAGCCGAAGCTCCTCTGCCTCGACGAGCCGGCCGCGGGATTTAACCCGGCGGAGAAGGCCCAGCTCATGGACCTCATCCGCCGGATCCGCGACCAGCGTGGCCTCACCGTGCTGCTCATCGAGCACGACATGAGCCTGGTCATGGGCGTCAGTGACCGCGTCGCCGTCCTGGAGTTCGGCCGGAAGATCGCCGAGGGCACGCCGGCCGAGGTCCGGAACGACCCGGCGGTCATCGCGGCCTACCTCGGCACCGAGGTCGACGATCTCGACGACGAGGAGGGGGTGCTCTGATGCTGCTCGAGGTCGAGGGGCTGTACGTCAACTACGGGCGCATCGAGGCCATCCGGGACATCACGTTCTCCGTCGAGCAGGGCTCCGTGGTCACCCTCATCGGGGCCAACGGCGCCGGCAAGACGACGACGCTGAAGACCTTGTCGGGGTTGCGCAAGGTGCGGGCCGGCTCGGTCCGATTCCAGGGCCGCGACATCACCCACATGGCCTCGCACGAGCGGGTGCCGCTGGGCATCAGCCAGTCGCCCGAGGGCCGGCGCATCTTCCCCGGCATGACCGTGGTGGAGAACCTGGACATGGGTGCCTACACCCGGGCCGACCGGGCGAAGACCCGGACGGCGGACCTGGAGCGGGTGTTCACGCTGTTCCCGCGGCTGCTCGAGCGGCGGGACCAGGCGGCGGGGACGATGTCCGGTGGCGAGCAGCAGATGCTGGCGATCGGTCGGGCGCTGATGTCCCACCCGACGCTGCTGCTGCTGGACGAGCCGTCCATGGGGCTGGCGCCGAAGCTGATCCAGCAGATCTTCACGATCATCAAGGAGATCCGGGAGCAGGGCACCACGATCCTGCTGGTCGAGCAGAACGCCGCCCAGGCGCTCAAGATCGCCGACCGCGCCTACATCCTGGAGACCGGTGAGGTGGTCCGCACCGGGACCGGTGGCGAGCTGGCCGCCGACGACAGCGTGCGGGCGGCCTACCTCGGCGGCGACGTCTGACCGGCTGAACCGGCCCGTCGGGGCCCGGACGTCTCCGGACGTCCGGGCCCCGACGCGTTTCGGGCGTCGCCCCCGGCTGGTTCTGCCGGCACGTTCGCTCACCGTCCGGTCGCATCTCGCACCGCGCGTCCCGCCCGTCACACGAGGCGGCGCGCCGTCGTTACCGGCCGTATCAGGCGGTGCACTCTGCGGTCAACTCTCAGGGGGAGGCAGCTGTGCCAGGATCCGCATCGCGGTCCACGGTCGTCACGCGGGTGGCTCGTCCCGACGACCTGCCCGTGATCCTCGAGCTGGTCCGCCAGCACCGGGTCGAGTCGCACACCGAAGAGGTGCTGACCGGGCACCCGCCCGTGCACGCCGCCGGTGCGGGCTTCCGCCGCCTCCTCGAGGACGGCGGCCACCGCGTCGTGCTCGCCGTCCTGCCCGGACCCGACGGCGACGCCGACACCGGGCTCGGCGTCGGCCTGGCGGTGCTGGGCCTGGACCCGCTGTCGCTGGTGCTGGGCACGCCGCAGGTCACCGTCGACACGTTCGTGGTGCACCGCGAGCACCGGCGCGCCGGCGTCGGTGCCGCCCTGCTCGCCGCGGCCGCTGTCTACGCGCGGGCGAACGGTGCGGCCTACGTCGTCGCGGCCGTGCCCCAGGAGGCCGACCGGCAGCGCTTCTTCGCACGGATGGGCTTCGCTCCGCTGACCACGCGGCGCATCGCCTCGGTCAACACCCTCGGCCGCTCGCTCGCCGCCTGGCAGCGCCGCCGGCTGGGGATCCTGCCCCTGCCGCGGCGGGTGCCGGCGATGGCCCGTCGGCGCGGCGTGCCCCCGCTGCCCTCGACTACTGCGGGGCGCTGAGCGTCATGCAGGTCAGCCGGGCGGTCGCGGTCGCCCGGCCGTCGTCGTCGGTGACCTGGATGAGGAAGGTCGACAGCGTCCGGCCGCGGCGGACCGGCGTGCACACCGCCGTCACCGTGCCCGTCGTCGCCGCCCGCAGGTAGCTGGCGTTGAGCTCGATGCCGACCACCTGCTTTCCGGCGCCGGCGCCGATCGCCGCGGCCACCGAGCCGATCGTCTCCACCAGGGCGCAGGTGGCGCCGCCGTGCAGCAGGCCGAACGGCTGCTCGTTGCCCGCCACCGGCATGGTCGCGACCAGCCGGTCGGGGGTGAAGTCGACGATCTCGATGCCGAGCTTGTCGTCCAGCGGGCTGCGCATGCTGCCGGGCAGCCATTCAGGGGGAGGAGTGGTCACCCCGGCACCGTAGCCACCGGCTCCCCGGGTCGGCCGGACCCGGTTGTCGGTGCCCGCACCTAGGATCGACGGCGATGTCCGCTCCGGTCTCCACCTCCGCGCCCGCCGCCCCCTCGATGCCGGGCACCCGTCCGCGGCTGCTGCTCCTCGACGGGCACTCGCTGGCCTACCGCGCCTTCTTCGCGCTGCCGGTCGAGAACTTCTCGACCACCACGGGGCAGCCGACCAACGCTGTCTACGGCTTCACGTCGATGCTGATCAACATCCTGCGCGACGAGCAGCCCTCGCACCTGGCGGTCGCCTTCGACGTCGGCCGCAAGACGTTCCGCAGCGAGATCTTCGCCGAGTACAAGGCCAACCGCGCCGAGAGCCCGACGGACTTCCGCGGCCAGGTCAGCCTCGTCCAGGAGGTGCTCGGGGCGCTGCGCGTCCCGGTGATCACCGCCGAGGGCTACGAGGCCGACGACGTCATCGCCACGCTCACCGTGCAGGCGGTCGAGCAGGGGATGGACGTGCTGATCGCCACCGGCGACCGGGACGCACTGCAGCTAGTCAACGAGCACGTCACGGTGCTCTACCCGCGCAAGGGCGTGTCGGACATGACCCGGTTCACCCCGTCCGCGGTCGAGGAGAAGTACGGCCTGACCCCGACGCAGTACCCGGACTTCGCCGCGCTCCGGGGCGACCCGAGCGACAACCTGCCGAGCGTCCCGAGCGTGGGGGAGAAGACCGCCGCGAAGTGGATCCGCGAGTACGGCTCGCTCGCGGAGCTCGTCGACCAGGTCGACACCGTCAAGGGCAAGGTCGGGGAGAAGCTCCGCGAGCACCTGTCCTCGGTGATGCAGAACCGCCGGCTCACCGAGCTGGACCGGGCCGTGCCCCTGGAGGTCGGCCCGCAGGACCTCGCCGTCCAGGCCTGGGACCGCAACGAGGTGCACACCCTCTTCGACAACCTGCAGTTCCGGGTGCTGCGCGACCGCCTGTTCGCCACGCTCACCAGCGCCGAGCCCGAGGTCGAGGGCGGGTTCGAGGTCGATCTCGACGAGCTCGTGCGCGGCGAGCTGGGGGAGTGGCTGGACACCCACGCGCGCGGCCGCACCGGCGTGATCTTCCGCGGCACCTGGGGGCGCGGCACCGGTGAGCTGACCGGGATCGCGCTGGCCGGGGGCGACGACCACGCCACCTTCGTCGACCTCGGCCCCGGCCTCGACGTCGCCGACGAGCAGGCGCTGGCCGCCTGGCTGGCCGACCCCGAGCGGCCGAAGGTCGTGCACGAGGTCAAGGGCCCGCTCCTGGCGATCTGGGCGCGCGGCTGGGAGCTGGCGGGGATGGTCAGCGACACGGCGCTGGCCGCCTACCTGGCGCTGCCCGGGCAGCGCTCGTTCGACCTGGGCGACCTCGCCGTCCGCTACCTGCGGCGCGAGCTCAAGGACACCGCCGAGCCCGAGGGCCAGCTGACCCTGGACGTGCTCGGCCCGACCGAGGACGACGTCGCCCGCGAGGCCGCGCACGCCGACGCGCTCAAGGCCGTCGCCGTCAACGACCTGTCCGACGCCCTGGAGCAGGTGCTCGGCCAGAAGGGCGGGGACGCGCTGCTCGGCGGCATCGAGCTGCCGCTGACCCGGGTGCTGGCCGCCATGGAGTACCGCGGGATCGCCGTCGACCTGGACTTCCTGCACGACCTGCAGAAGGAGTTCGCCGACGGC
>JBEPZM010000039.1:0-16461 GCA_041640835.1 Blastococcus sp. | reverse complement strand
TGCTGCACCGGCGGCCGGCGCGGCGGGCCCGCTCGGCGAAGGCCGTCGCGGCGGCGCGCTCCGCCCCGGGCACGGCGAAGGGGATGAGGTTGGCCCCGGCCAGGCAGATCGCCTCCAGCGACCGGCCGGAGCCGACGCCCCACAGCGGCGCGCCCACGGCGCCCTGGGCGGTGCCGGTCAGCTCGACCCGGCCGGCCAGCACGCAGGCCGCCACCGGGTCGGTCGCCAGCAGCCGGTGGACCGCGGACTCGTCAGCCTCGTCCAGGACGCGAGCCGGCGGGGTGGCGGGGTGGGCGGATGACCCTGTCGATCTCAGCACGGGCAGCGGGCGGGTGCGGGCCGGTCAGCTGACGGAGACGACGGGCGGACCCGAGGCGATGCCGGCGTCGGTCTGCTCGGCGGCGATCCGCAGCGCCTCCTCGATGAGGGTCTCGACGATCATCGACTCGGGCACGGTCTTGACGACCTCGCCCTTGACGAAGATCTGTCCCTTGCCGTTGCCCGAGGCCACACCGAGGTCGGCCTCGCGGGCCTCGCCCGGGCCGTTGACGACGCAGCCCATGACGGCGACGCGCAGCGGCACCTCCATGCCCTCCAGGCCGGCAGTGACCTCGTTCGCGAGCTTGTAGACGTCGACCTGCGCGCGCCCGCAGGAGGGGCAGCTGACGATCTCCAGACCGCGCTGCTTGAGGTTCAGCGACTCCAGGATCTGGTTGCCGACCTTGACCTCCTCGGCCGGCGGGGCCGACAGGGAGACGCGGATGGTGTCGCCGATGCCCTGGCTGAGCAGCGCGCCGAAGGCGACCGCCGACTTGATCGTGCCCTGGAAGGACGGGCCGGCCTCGGTGACGCCCAGGTGCAGCGGGTAGTCGCACTGCGCGGCAAGCAGCTCGTAGGCCCGGACCATGACCACGGGGTCGTTGTGCTTGACCGAGATCTTGATGTCGCGGAAGTCGTGCTCCTCGAACAGCGAGCACTCCCACAGCGCCGACTCGACCAGCGCCTCCGGCGTCGCCTTGCCGTACTTGGCGAGCAGCCGCTTGTCGAGGGAGCCGGCGTTCACGCCGATGCGGATCGGCGTCCCCGCGTCCTTGGCCGCGCGGGCGATCTCGCCGACCTTGTCGTCGAACTTCTTGATGTTGCCGGGGTTCACCCGGACGGCGGCGCACCCGGCGTCGATCGCGGCGAAGACGTACCGCGGCTGGAAGTGGATGTCGGCGATCACCGGGATCTGCGACTTCCTCGCGATCGTCGCCAGCGCCTCGGCGTCGTCGGTGTCGGGCACCGCCACCCGCACGATCTGGCAGCCCGACGCGGTCAGCTCGGCGATCTGCTGGAGCGTCGCGTTGATGTCGGCGGTCTTGGTGGTGCACATCGACTGCACGCTCACCGGCGAGTCGCTGCCGACTCCGACGCCGCCCACGTCGAGCTGGCGCGTCTTGCGCCGCGGAGCGAGAACGGGCGGTGGTGCAGCCGGCATGCCGAGACCGACGGGGATGGCCATGCCGTCCAGTATCCACCGGCCTGCCACACGACGAGGTGCACGCAGGAGTGATCTCAGCCGGCGACGGAGGCGGCCTCGGCGGCCAGGGCCTCGAGGACGACCTGCACCGACCGTCGGGCCGCCCGGTCGGGGCGCATCAGCGCCTCGACGACCCGCCCTGCCCGCAGGTCGGCCAGCGGCACGAGCGCCAGCCGGCCCTCGGCCCGCTCCAGGGTGGTGTGGCGGGGCAGCAGCGCGATCCCGTGCCCGTGCGCGACCAGCTTCTCGGTCAGCGGCAGGTGGGTCGTGCGGCGCACGATGCGCACCGGCGAGCGCGCCTGGGCGGCGAGTGCGGTGAGCACCCGCTCGATGGGGAACTCCGCCGGCGGGACGATCCAGTCCTCGTCGATCACGTCGGCCGGGGTGACGCTCCGTCGACCGGCGAGCGGGTGGTCCAGCGGCAGCGCGACGTCGAGCGGCTCACGGAGCAGCAGCCGGACCTCGATGCCGTCGCGCGGCGGTGGCACGACGTCGTCCGAGCGGTGGGCGACGACGACGTCGTAGTCGGCGGTGAGGCCGGCGAAGTCGTCCTGCAGGACGTCCTCGTCGAAGGTCTCGACGACGACGTCGGGGTGCGCGGCCATGCGGTCGAGGAGACCGGGGACGAGCAGTTCGCCGGCCGAGTGGAAGGTGGCCAGCCGGACGGTCCCGCCGAGCCCGCCGCGGTAGCGCTGCCAGTCGGCCTCCGCGGTGGCCAGGGCGGTGGAGACGCTCGCCGCGATGCCGGCCAGCGCCCGGCCCTCGTCGGTCAGCCGCACCCCCCGGCCGGCCCGCTCGACCAGCACGACGCCCAGCCGCCGCTGCAGCACCTTGAGCTGCTGGGAGACCGCCGACGGCGACAGCGATGTGGCGCGCGCCACCGCCGTCACCGACCCGTGCTCGGCCAGCTCGCGGAGCACCGCCAGGTGGGCGACCTCCACCCGCTTCCAGAGCTCCTGCCCGGGATCGACCATGAAGCAACGCTACAAGGTCGGTTCCCCGGTTTGCGCTTGTCCTTCAACCGGACCGGTCCCAGGGTCGACGTCATGCCCGTCCGCGACCGCCTGCTCGCCTGCCTCGTCGCCGTCTGCTGGGGCGTCAACTTCCCCGCGACGGCGCTGGCCCTGGAGCACTTCCCGCCACTGTTCATGGTCGCGCTGCGGTTCTCGCTGGTCGCCCTGCCCGCGCTGCTCTTCGTGCCCCGGCCGCCGGTGCCGCTGCGCTGGCTGGTCGGCGTCGGACTGGGCATCGGGCTCCTGCAGTTCGCCTTCCTCTACCTCGGCATGGCGGCCGGGATGCCCAGCGGACTGGCGTCGCTGGTCCTGCAGGCCTCGGCGCCGTTCACCGTGCTGCTCGCCGGGGTCTGGCTGCACGAGAAGCTCTCGGCCCGGCAGCTCGCCGGGGTCGCCCTCGCCGTCGCCGGGCTGGCGGTCATCGCCGTCCACCCCTCGCAGACCGCGGCGTGGCTGCCCGTCGTCCTCACCCTCTGCGGAGCGCTGGGCTGGGCGATCGGCAACGTCTGCAGCCGGCGGGCGAAGGCGCCCAACGGCCTGCACCTCACGCTGTGGTCGGCGGTCGTGCCACCCCTGCCGATGCTGGCGCTGGCCCTGCTGGTCGAGGGCCCCGACCGGATCGGCCGGTCCCTGGCGGACGTCGCCACCGCCGAGGCGCTGCCGGCGGTCCTGGGCCTGCTCTACGTGGTCGTCGTCGCCACGCTCGTCGGGTACGGGCTGTGGAACTCGCTGCTGTCCCGGCACCCCTCGAACGTGGTGGCGCCGTTCTCGATGCTCGTCCCCGTGGTCGGCGTGCTCGCCTCGTGGCTGGCCTTCGGGGAGGTGCTGGACGCCGTGGAGCTCGCGGCGGGGGCGCTCGTCGTCCTGGGCGTGCTGGTCGGCTCCCGGCCGGCTCAGCCGGCCAGGGTGATCGGGTTGACGATGTCGGCGATGAACAGCAGCCCCGACAGCACGAGGAAGAGACCGGCGACGACGTAGGCGACCGGCATCAGCCGGGCGATGTCGAAGGGCCCGGGGTCCGGCCGCCCGCGCAGCCGGGCGACGGTCGCGCGCGCCTTCTCGTACAGCGCGCCGGCGACGTGCCCGCCGTCCAGCGGGTAGATCGGCAGCAGGTTGAACAGGAACAGCACCAGGTTCATCCCGGCCAGCAGCTGGAAGAACGTGCTGACCTTCTCCGTGGTGGTGATCTGGTCCAGCGCGAAGACCTCACCGGAGATCCGGCCGACGCCCACGACGCCGATCGGCCCCTGCGGGTCGCGCTCCTCCCCCAGGAACGCGGCCCGGAAGAGCGCCGGGATGCGCTGCGGGATCTCGGCCAGCCGGTCGACGGCCCTGACCGCGTAGCCCCCGATGAAGCCCGGCACCGCGGTGACCGGCTGCTGCACGTAGGTCTGCGCCGCCTGCACGCCGACGTAGCCGACCGTCCGGGTGCCGTCGGCCTCGCCGTCGCCGTCGTCGTCCACGCGGACGGTGTTGGCGATCGGGGTCACGGTGAGGTCGAGCTGCCGCGTGGCGCCGTCCACCTCGCGCTCGACGGTGAGGACGACGGGGGTGCCGATGCTCTCCCGGATCGCGTCCTGGACCTGACCCCAGCCGGTCACCTCGTCGTCCTGACCGGTGTCGGCCACCGACGACACCGGGCGGCCGTCGATCGCGACGACGCTGTCACCGGCCCGGATCCCGGCGGCGGCGGCGGGCGACGGCTCGGCGTCCTCCGGGCAGGTGCGGCTGGCCGCGTCCGCCGGCAGCACGCACTCCGGCACGGCGCTGATCGTCGTCGTCGCCCCGGGGATGCCGAAGGCGGTCAGCACGATGGTGAAGAACAGGACGGCCAGGATCAGGTTGTGGAACGGGCCGGCGAACATCACGACGATCCGCTGCCACCACGGCTTCTTGTAGAAGACGCGGTCGCCGTCGGTGGGCAGGACGTCGTCCAGCGCCTGGCCGCGGACCTCGGCGATGAAGCTGCGCATGCGCGTGGCGCGCTTGCTCTCGCCCTCCTCGGCCGGCGGGATCATGCCGACGATCCGGATGTAACCGCCGAGCGGGATGCCCTTGATGCCGAACTCGGTCTCGCCGAACCGGCGGGAGAACACCGTCGGGCCGAAGCCGACGAAGAACTGCGGCACCCGCATGCCGAACTTCCGGGCCCAGAAGAAGTGGCCGAACTCGTGGAACCCGATGCTGAACAGCAGGCCGAGGGCGAAGGCGACGATCCCGAGGACCGTCAGCAGGAACCCGCTCAGCTCAGCCTCCGGCGATGATGCCCCGGGCGTGCTCCCGGGCCCACTTCTCCGCAGCGAGGACGTCCTCGACGCGCGTGGGGGCGCCGAGGTCCGGCGCCTCGTCGAGGGTACGCGCGACGAGCTGCACGATTCCTGGGAACGACAGCCGACCCGCCGTGAAGGCAGCGACCGCCTCCTCGTTCGCCGCGTTGTAGATCGCCGGCGCCACCCCGCCGGCCTCCCCCGCCGTGCGGGCCAGCCGCACCGCCGGGAACGCCTGCTCGTCGAGCGGGAGGAACTCCCAGGTGCTGGCCGTGGTCCAGTCCAGCGCGGGCTGCACGGCGGGGAGCCGGTCGGGCCACGCCAGGCCGAGGGCGATGGGCAGCCGCATGTCCGGCGGGCTGGCCTGGGCGATGGTGGCCCCGTCGGCGAAGGTCACCATCGAGTGCACGATCGACTGCGGGTGCACGACGACGTCGATGTCGGCGTACGGGACGCCGAAGAGCAGGTGCGCCTCGATCAGCTCGAGGCCCTTGTTCACCAGGGTCGCCGAGTTGATGGTGATGACCGGGCCCATGTCCCAGGTGGGGTGGGCCATCGCCTGTTCGACGGTGACCGCTTGGAGCTCGGCCGCCGAGCGACCGCGGAAGGGCCCCCCGCTGGCCGTCAGCACCAGCCGGGCGACCTCCTCGCGGGATCCGGCGCGCAGGCACTGCGCCAGGGCGGAGTGCTCGGAGTCGACGGGCACGAGCTGGCCCGGTGCGGCGGCCGCCAGCACCAGGTCTCCCCCGGCGATCAGCGACTCCTTGTTCGCCAGCGCGACCGTGCGGCCGGCCCGCAGCGCCGACAGCGTCGGGCCCAGGCCGATGGAGCCGGTGATGCCGTTGAGGACGACGTCGGCGGGGCGGGTGGCCAGCTCCTCCGCGGCGCGCGGCCCGGCGAGGATCTCGGGGAGGGCGTACTCGCCCCGGGCCCAGCCCCTCTTCGACGCGGCGGCGTAGAAGGCCAGCTGCAGGTCCTGCGCGGCGGTGGCCTTGGCGACGGCGACGGTGCGCACCCCGAGGGCCAGCGCCTGCTCGGCGAGCAGGGCGACGTCTCCTCCGCCGGCGGCCAGCCCGGTGATCCGCAGCCGGTCGGGGTTCTGGCGGGCGACCGCGACCGCCTGCCGGCCGATCGAGCCGGTGGATCCGAGCACGGTGACCTCACGCGGCTGGCTCATGCCGGTGATCCTGCCAAGCCCCGGCACCGGACCTCGGCCTCACCCACCTCATCCGCCACTCCTGCCCCGGAAAGGTGATCCGGGCTCAAGCGGAACGCGATCGTGCCGATCTAGTGCACGACGGCCCGGCCCCCGGACCGCGGACGCCAAGGAAGGCCTCTCTCCATGTCGCAGTTCTCCTCCCGTCGTGCGGTCACCGCCGCTGGGCTCGCCCTCGGCACCGCCGCCCTCGGCGTGGCGCTCGCCCCTGCCGCGATGGCGGCCCCCGCCGTGACCGTCAGCCAGTCGACAGTCGCCCCCGGCGCGACCTACACCGTCTCCGGCACCGAGTGCATCTCCCAGGACTCGGACTACGACGCCATGGGCGTCGTCTTCCTGGCCGAAGGCGCCCAGTCGGCCGACGCCGAGGAGGCGGCCGCGAACGGCTCCTGGAGCCTGACCCAGACCGCCCCGACGGAGGTCGGGACCTACGAGTTCGCCGCCGTCTGCGACTGGTACACCGACGGCTTCGACTACGACACCTTCACGATCACGGTGGCCGCACCCGCCGCGGCCCCGGCGCCGACGACCGCGTCCGCGCCCGCAACCGTCGCGCCCGGCACCCCCCGCGGCGCGGCAGCCATCACCCCCGGCGTGACCAGCCCCGACACGGGCGCCGCGACCGGTGACCGCGCTCCGCTGGGCGAGAAGGTCGTGAAGGTGCTCACCGGGTTCAAGCCCTTCGAGGTCGTCACCGTCACCCTCAACTCGACCCCGCAGCGGGTGGGCTCGTTCACCGCCGACGCGTCGGGCACCGTCCGGATCGAGTTCACGGTCCCCGCAGGCACGCCGGTCGGCGACCACACGCTGGTCTACGAGGGCGACAAGGGCACCTACTTCCAGGAGTCCTTCGCCGTGGCCGCCGCGACGCTCGCCACGACCGGCTCGGGCAGCCTGGCCTCGACCGGTGCCAGCGTCGCCCTGCCGCTGGGCCTGGGCCTGGGCGCCCTCGCCGCCGGTGGCGGACTGGTGTTCACCGCGCGTCGCCGGTCCGCGGGGGCCGTGCAGGCCTGAGCATGACCGCACCGCACGATTCCGACGCCGGCCAGGTCCGCCCTGGCCGGCGTCGGCCGTGTTCCCGGAGGTGGCTCCGGGCAGTCGTCGCGACCGTGCTGCTGGTCCTCCTGGCCGTCGGTGTCGACGCCGCCCTCCTCGCCGCCCGGATGGGGCAGGTCCAGGTGGACCTCCCCACCGACGAGGGGGACGGCCGCACCTGGGTGCTGGTCGGGCTCGACTCGCGCGAGTCCCTGCCCGCCGGCGCGGACGCGGACGCCTTCGGGAGCCCCGAGGACGTACCGGGCAGCCGGGCGGACGTCGTGCTGGTGGTCCACCGGACCGACGCCGGCACACGGGTGCTGTCGGTTCCTCGCGACCTGCTCGTCACCGACGGGGACCACACCGGCCGGCTGGCGCTCAGCTGGCTCCGCGGGCCGCAGGCCACGGTCGCCGCACTGTGCGGGCTGGGCATCCCCACCGACCACCTGGTCACCGTCGATCTCGCCGGGTTCACCGATCTCGTGGACGCCGTCGGCGGGGTCGACGTCGACCTGCCCGGACCGGTCCGCGACCCGCAGGCGGGCCTGCTGCTCACCGGTGCCGGGCAGCAGCAGATCGACGGCGCGACGGCCCTGGCCCTCGTCCGCTCCCGGCACCCGGAGATCCAGGCGGACGACGGATGGGAGTTGGCCCCCGTCGACCCCGACGGGCGCGCCGCAACGGCGGCCCAGGTGCTCCGGGCGTTGCAGGAGCGGGTGGCCGACGTCCGCTACCGGCCGTGGCGCCTGCAGGGGACGGCGTGGGCCGCCTCCGGCGCCGTGTCCCTGGACCCGGGCACGTCGCTCGCCGATCTCGTGGCGCTGGCCGGCACGGAGCTGACCGCGGCCACCGTGCTCCCTGCGGGTCCACCGGTCACCGGCGCCCTGCTCCGCCTGCCGACGGCCGACACGGCCGCCGCGGTCGCCGCGGCGGGTCTGGCCTGCGGCGACTGAGCCGGCGACGCGCAGCCGCCCTGGGCGGTGCCCGCGGGGCGCGCCTGGCACTATGAGCGGGTCAGCGACTGGCGAGCTGACCACGGACACAGCAGGTCGCGAGGAGAGCACGTGAGCGAGCAGACGCACCGGGACCGGATCGCGATCCACGACCCCGGCACCGAGCGGGTCAACCAGCCCGGGCGCGAAGAGGGCGTGGTCCGCGCCGGGTCGCACCCCGTCGAGCACGAGGAGCCGGCTGACTGGGGCTGGCACGGGGAGACCGGCCGCAAGGGCCGCATCGGCGCGTGGATCGCCGTGCTCGTGACGCTGAGCTACCTGGTGGGCAACCACGAGGGGCGCGTCGAGGACCTGTGGGTTCTCGGTGCCGCGGTCCTGCTCATCGCGATCCTGGTCTGGGACATCTTCCGCAGGAGGAACGCCTGGCGCAGCCGCTGACGCGGCTGTTTCGACTGCGAGGGCCGGTTCCCCCATGGGGAGCCGGCCTTCGGCGTTTCCGCCAGTGGCGCAGAGGACGGCGTGTCGTCACGCCATGTACATCTCACGGCCCGTTCGGGCAGTATGCAGTCCCGAGTGCCTGGGTCTGCTGGGCCCCTGCGAGACGGAGACCGCATGTCCCGCCCGGCCCGCGCCGCTCTCGGCGCCGCTCTCGTCCTCGGGTCCGCAGCAGGCGCTCTCGTGCTGGCTCCCGGCGCCTCGGCCGCACCGCTGCCCACCCCATCGGTCTCGAAGTCGACGGTCACCTGGAACGAGTACTTCACCATCTCCGGGACCGGATGCCTCGACCCGAGCAGCGGGACGCCGGGCGGCGTGGCCGTGACCGGGCCCGAGTTCGGCGACGGCGTGCTTGCCTCCGCGGACGGGTCGTGGTCGATTCCGAGCGTCTACTACGGCGTGCCATCCGGGCGGTACACGCTCACCGCCACATGCCAGCTCCCCGGCGGCCTGCAGACTTACCCGACCTTCGGGGTGACCGTCGCCGCGCCCGGCGCGTCACCCGAGCCCGCTCCGGCACCGCCGCCCGTGCCGTCCGTGCCGTCCGTGCCGTCCGTGACCCCGCGGGCCACGCCTACCCCGGCACGCAGCGCCGCGCCTCCGCCGGCATCACCCACGCCGGCGCCGCCCCCGCCGGCATCACCCACGCCGGCTCAGGTCGCCCCTGGCCCAGCGGCCGGCTGCACCGACTGCGCCCGGGTCTCCCCCGAGAAGCCGCTGGAGCCCGGGGAACGGCTGAGCCTGAGCTGGACCGGCTTCCAGCCCGGGGAGCAGGTCACCGTGGTCATGCGCTCGACGCCGGTCACGCTGGGCACGTTCACGGCCGATGCGGCCGGCACCGTGACCGCCGCCGTCGAGCTACCCGACGAGGCGGGAGCCGGCGCGCACACCCTCACCTTCTCGGGCTCGCTCAGCGGGGATCTCGTCGTCCTCCCCTTCCGCATCGCCGAGGCCGACATGGCGGCGGCCTCCGCGACCGTCCCGGCCGCCGAAGCTGCGTCGGACGAGGGGACGCTCACGCCCTGGCTGGCCGGCGGCGGCCTCGCTGTCCTCCTGCTCGGAGCCGGCGGCGTCACGCTGCACCGCCGCCGAAGGGCAGCAGCCGAGGGCCAGATCTCGCCGGCTCTGCCAGCCGAGGACGAGCAGCTCGCTCGCGCCTCGGTCGACTGACGGCCGGGACACCGGCGGTGACGCTCTCGTCAGCGAGGACACGCCCACGCCCCGGTGGCGCACCCGAACGGTCGGCGGCCGCGACCTCCCGCCCGAGCTCGGGCACGCCGGGCCGTACGCCCGACGGAGTGCCCATGCCCCGCCTGCTCGCATCCGCGCTCGTCCTCGGCGCTCTCATCGCCGGCGCGCTGCTGACGGCTCCGCCGGCGCGCGCCGACGCCCCCGCCCCGGCCGTGTCCCCGTCGACGGTTCCGCGGGACGGAACTTTCACCGTGTCGGGCTCCGGTTGCCTCGACCCGATGTACAACCCTTACACCCACTCACGCGGGTACTGGTGGGTGCGCGTCGCGGGCGTCGTTCCCGGGATTGCCGGCTCCGCCTTCCTCGACGGTGCGCTGCCCAGCGACGACGGCGTCTGGTCGGTCACCGTCCGCTGGCCCGAGGCCGTCGGACCAGGCACCTACACGGTCCAGGCGACCTGCGAGGCCGGACCCGTCCAGTTCTCGTACCCCACCGTCCCCCTGACCGTGACCGGGCCGCCCGACCCTCCGCAGTGGTGGGAGCCCGGTGGCAGCGGCCCCCCGGGACAGCCGGGGCGACCGCTCGTCCCACCCCCGGTCGCGGCTCCTCCGGTCGCCACTCCCCCCGCCCGTCCTGCGCCGACCTCGGCACCCCGGACGACGCCATCGGCGACCGCGGTCGCCGGCTCGTCCACGGCCGCGCCCAGGACCTCGACGACGCCGAGCCCCGTCGAGGCGTCGCCACCCGCCCCGGCACCAGCTCCGGGCTGCGCCGACTGCGCCCGGGTGTCCCCAGAGAAGCCGCTGGAGCCCGGGGAACGGCTGAGCCTCAGCTGGACCGGCTTCCAGCCGGGCGAGCAGGTCACCATCGTCATGCGCTCGACGCCCGTCACGCTCGGCACGTTCACCGCCGACGCGGCCGGCACCGTCCCCGCCGCGGTCGAACTGCCCGACGCGGCCGAGGCCGGCGAGCACACCCTCACCTTCTCCGGCCCGCTCAGCGGGGATCTTGTCGTCCTCCCGTTCCGCATCGCCGCGGCCGGCGTCGAGACGGCCCCCGCGGCCGGCCCTTCCGCCGGGGCCGCGTCGGACGAGGGCATGCTCGCGCCCTGGCTCGTCGGCGGCGGCCTCGCCGTGCTCCTGCTCGGTGCCGGCGGCGTCACGCTGCACCGCCGCCGAAGGGCAGCAGCCGAGAACAGCTCCGGCGTCTGACGCCGGAGGTCAGGCGACGGTGACGCCGATCGCCGAGCCGATGAGGTAGGTGATCCCGGCGGCGGCCGCCCCGAAGAGCAACTGGCGCGCACCGGCAAACCACCAGGGCCGCGGGGTGAAGCGGGAGGAGATCGCCCCGGCCGCAAGCAGCCCGAGGCCGCCGCAGAGCAGCGCCGGCCACAGCACCGTGGCGCCGAACAGGTACGGCAGCAGCGGGATGAGCGCGCCGACGCCGAAGGTCACGAAGGACGAGACCGCCGCGACCATGGGCGAAGGCCGGTCGTCCGGGTCGAGACCGAGTTCGGCCACCACGTGCAGCCGCAGCGCCGTCTCCGGGTCGCGCGACAGCTGGACGGCGACCGACCGGGCGAGCCGCTCGTCGACGCCGCGCTCGCGCAGCATGTCGACCAGCTCGGCGAGCTCGCCGACGGGGTTGCGTGCCAGCTCTCGTCGTTCCTTCTCGACCTCGAGCTCGAGCTGCTCGTTCTGGGTCCTGACCGACGTGTACTCACCGAGCGCCATGGAGATCGCGCCGGCCACGAGGCTGGCCACCCCCGCGAGCACGACGGCGCGCGGCGCGGCCCCGCCCCCGCCGACGCCGGCCACCAGAGCGGTGTTCGTGACCAGTCCGTCCATGGCCCCGAAGACGGCGGCCCGCAGCCAGCCGCCGGAGACGTCGGCGTGCTCGTGGTCGATGGTGGTGTCGGTGGTGCCCGGACCGGTCAGCGAGTCGGTGTCACTGCTGCCCGGCTCGGTCACTCGTCGCCCTCGGCACCCAGCTCCACGGGCGGTTCGACCGGCTCCGCCGACGGGGTGGGCAGGGCGACGCTGGGCACGCCGTCGACCTGGTCGGCCGCGGCCAGCTGACCGCAGGCGCCGTCGATGTCCTGGCCGCGGGTGTCGCGCACGGTCGTCGGCACGCCCGCGGCGCGCAGCCGGGCGACGAACTCGCGCTGGGCCGGCAGGGGGCTGGCGTCCCACTTGCTGCCCGGCGTCGGGTTGAGCGGGATGAGGTTGACGTGCGCGAGCTTGCCGGCCAGCAGCTTGCCGAGCAGGTCGGCCCGGAACGGCTGGTCGTTGACGTCGCGGATCAGCGCGTACTCCACCGAGTACCGGCGGCCGGTGCGCCTGGCGAAGGCGTCGGCGGCGTCCACGACCTCGCCGACCTTCCAGCGGGTGTTGATCGGCACGAGGGTGTCGCGCAGCTCGTCGTCCGGTGCGTGCAGGCTCACCGCGAGGGTGACGTTGAGGCCCTCGTCGGTCAGCCGCCGGATGGCCGGCACCAGGCCGACCGTCGACACGGTCACCGAGCGCTGCGCCAGGCCGAGGCCGTGCGGAGCGGGGGTCAGCAGCGCGTCGAGGGTCTTGCGCACGCGGGGGTAGTTGGCCAGCGGCTCCCCCATGCCCATGAAGACCACGTTGGACAGCCGGCCCGGGCCGCCGGCGATCTCGCCGTTCGCCATCGCCGCGGCGGCGGCGACCGCCTGGCCGATGATCTCGGCGGCGGACAGGTTGCGGGTCAGCCCCTGCTGGCCGGTGGCGCAGAACGGGCAGGCCATGCCGCAGCCTGCCTGGCTGGAGATGCAGACCGTGGCCCGGTTCGGATAGCGCATGAGGACGCTCTCGACCAGCGCGCCGTCGTGCAGGCGCCACAGCGTCTTCCGGGTGCGCCCGTCGTCGGCGGTCTGGTGGCGGACGACGGTCAGCAGCCCGGGGAGCAGCGCCTCGGTGAGCGCGCCGCGATCGGCCGCGGGCAGGTCGGTCATCTGCTCCGGGTCGGTGACCCCGCGGTAGAAGTGCCGGGCCAGCTGGTCGGCGCGGAAGGCCGGCTGCCCGAGCTCGGCGACCGCCGCACGGGCCTCGTCACGGGTGAGGTCGGCGAGGTGGCGCGGCGGCTTGCCGCGGCGGGGGGCGTCGAAGACGAGGGGCAGGGCAGTCATAACCGGCCCATCGTCCCACTCCCCCGGCCCGTCCAGCCCTCCGGAGACCGAACTCACCCCGTGCGGCTGATCCCTGGCAGTGTCTGCGGGCATGAGCCGGCTCGCCGACGTGGACCTGACCGCCGCCCTCGACAAGAAGGAGTCGAAGGCGCAGCTGGCCGCGGCGCAGCACCGGCTGACCCATCTGCGGTTGCTGCTCGGCGGCCAGATCGGCGCGGGCGGCCTCGGGCCGCCGCTGCTCGTGCTGTTCGAGGGCTGGGACGCCTCCGGCAAGGGCGGGGCGATCAGGCGGCTCGTCGAGCCGCTGGATCCCCGGCACGCGCGGGTCGCGCAGTTCGCCGCACCCAGCTCCGACGAGAAGCGGCACCACTTCCTCTGGCGGTTCTGGCCGGCGCTGCCGGGCTGGGGCGGCATGGCCGTGCTCGACCGCACCTGGTACGGCCGGGTCCTGGTGGAGCGGGTGGAGGGTTTAGCCCCCGAGGAGGCCTGGCGCCGCGCCTACGGGGAGATCGTGGACCTGGAGGCGTCGCTGGCCGCGGAGGGCACCGTCCTGGTGAAGTTCTGGATGCACGTCTCGGCCGAGGAGCAGCTGCGCCGCTTCGAGGCGCGCCGCGACGACCCGTACAAGGCGTGGAAGCTGACCGACGAGGACTGGCGCAACCGGGACCGGCGGGCCGAGTACGAGGAGGCCGTCGAGGACATGCTGGAGCGCACCGACCACCCGACCGGCCCGTGGCACGTCGTCGCCGCCGAGGACAAGCGATGGGCGCGGGTGTTCGTCGTCCGCACCGTGTGCGAGGCGATCGAACGGGCGCTGGCCGCCCGAGGCATCGACGCGGACCCGCCACTGACCCGGTGAGTGCGCCGGGCCCGGCAGGCGTCGGTCAGCCGATCCGCGCGTGCTGGCGGACCCAGGCGTGCATGGCGATGCCGGCGGCCACGCCGACGTTGATCGACCGGGTGGAGCCGAACTGGGCGATCGAGACGGTCAGGTCGGCGCCGGCCCGCGCCTCCTCGGTCAGGCCGGGCCCTTCCTGGCCGAACAGCAGCACGCAGCGCCGGGGAAGCTCGGCGGTCTCGATCGGCACCGCGCCGGGGTGGTTGTCGACGGCGACCACGGGCAGGTCGTGCACGGCGGTGAAGGCGAGCAGCGCGCCGACGTCGGCGTGGTGCCGCACGTGCTGGTACCGGTCGGTGACCATCGCGCCCCGCCGGTTCCACCTGCGGCGGCCCACGATGTGCACCTCCGCGGCGAGGAAGGCGTTGGCCGTGCGCACCACCGTGCCGATGTTCGCGTCGTGCCCGAAGTTCTCGATCGCCACGGAGAAGCCGTGCCGGCGGCGGTCGAGGTCGGCGACGATCGCCTCGACGGTCCAGTAGCGGTACCGGTCGACGACGTTGCGCCGGTCGCCCTCGGCGAGCAGCTCGGGGTCGTAGCGAGGGTCCTCCGGCCACGGGCCCTCCCACGGGCCGACGCCGACCGTCGTCCCCCAGTCGGTGGGGCCGGGCAGCTGGTCGTCGGGCGGCTGATCGTCGGGCACGGGGGCAGGATCGCAGGGTGACCGCCGACGTCTACGTCCACCTCATCGAGCCGGGCGCGTGGCGGGCGGCGCTGGACGCCGGCGCCGTGCACCCGCCGTCGCTGGACGCCGTCGGGTTCGTGCACCTGTCGACGCCGGAGCAGGTGCACCTGCCGGCGGAGGCGCTCTTCCCCGGCCGGCGCGACCTGGTGCTGCTCGTCGTCGACCCTGCCCGGCTGACCGACCCGCTGCGGCTCGAACGCGGCCGGCCCGAGGACCCGCCCGAGATGCTCTTCCCGCATCTCTACGGCCCGCTGCCGACCCGCGCGGTCGTCGCCGTCGTCCCGTACCGGCCGCCGGTGCAGCCCGTGCTGCCCTCCCCGGGGGACGCGCTCGGGCGGGCGGTGGCGCACTACACGTCCGTACCGGTCCGGCGGGCCGTCGGTGTCGGCGACGTCCCCGGCGGGGTGGCGGTGCTCGACCCCGACGTCCCGGCCTCGCGGGACAACAACCGCCTGGTGCTGACCTCTCCGGTCGACGCGGTCACCGTCGTGGCCACCGCCGAGGAGGTCGGCGGCAACGCCGGCTGGCCGCACCTGGCGGCCTCGCTCGCCTGGCCGGGCGCCGGCGCCGTCGCGGCCGAGCTCGGCCGGTGGGGCTGGGAGGTGGAGGAGCTGGTGCTCATGGCCCGCTCCCCCGACGGCCGGCCGGACGCGGCGGGCGACCGGGTCGAGACCGTCGCGCAGACCGAGGTGCACGACCTATGGGACCGCTCCTGGCGCCGGGATCTCCCGGAGACCGGCGAGCGGCTGGACGCCGTGGTCGAGCAGCTCGTGCGGCGGGAGCGGCTCAACGACCTCGTCGTCGCGGTGACCGACCTGGTGGTGCGCGAGGAGGGCCGGGTGGTCGCCGCCGCCCAGCTCCGGGTCGACGGCGCGACGGCTGCTGTGGAGGCGGTGATGACCGACCCCGCCTCCCGCGGCCGCGGGCACGCCGACGCGCTGCTGGCACGGGCACTGGAACTGGCCGGGACGGCGGGCTGCGACCTGGTGGTGCTGGAGGCGGCGGCGGACGACTGGCCGCGCGGCTGGTACGCCCGGCGCGGGTTCACCGAGGTGGGCCGCACGTGGGCGGTCGACCGGCGGGCGTGAGCGGGCCGGCGCCGGCTCAGACGGGGGCGAGCAGCGAGAGCAGCAGGTAGGCCACCGCCGCCGAGGGCAGCAGCGAGTCCAGCCGGTCCATGAGACCGCCGTGGCCGGGCAGCAGGTTGCCCATGTCCTTGATGCCGAGGTGCCGCTTGATGAGCGACTCGCCCAGGTCGCCGATCGTCGCCGACGCCGCGATCGCGACGCCGTAGACCACCCCGCCCCACCACGGCTCGTGGAAGGTGAGGGTGAACAGGCAGACGCCGATGGCCACGCAGGCCAGCACGGAGCCGGCCATGCCCTCCCAGGACTTCTTCGGGCTGATCGTCGGCGCCATCGGGTGCTTGCCGAAGAGCACCCCGGCCGCGTAGCCGCCGACGTCGCTGCAGACCACGGTGGCGATGAAGGCGAGGACCCGCGCGACGCCGTCGTCCGGCACGGCCAGCAGGACGGCGAACCCCGCGAGCAGCGGGACGTAGAGGGCGACGAAGACACCTGCCGACGCATCGCGGCGGTACCCGGCGGGGCCGTCGGCGAGCCGCCACAGCAGGACCGCCAGCACCGTCGCGAGGAAGCCGGTGACCAGCCCCGTGGGCCCGCGGGTCCAGGCCAGCACGAGCATCGCGGCCGAGCCGATGAGCAGGGGCACCAGCGGCGCCCGGAACTCCCCGGCCCGCAGGGCCCGGGTGAGCTCGACGACGCCCACCAGGATGGCGACGACCACCAGCCCGACGAAGGCCGGCCGCCAGATCAGCAGCGAGGCGAGGATCAGGCCCACGAGGCCGAGCCCGACGCCGATCGCCGCGCCGAGGTCGCGGCCGGCCCGGCCGTGGCCGGTCACCGGCTTCTCGGTCTCGGGCAGCTCGCTCGCGGACACCTCACCGAGGGACACCTCGCTCGTGGGCAGCTCGTCCCCCGCCGCGGCGGCGGGCGTCCCCGCCGCGTCGCCGGGC
>JBEPZM010000038.1:0-16558 GCA_041640835.1 Blastococcus sp. | reverse complement strand
CCACCCCGGCCCAGCGACGCCGGCTGCGCCGTCGCAGGCCCGCCACCCGCCGGACCAGGTCGGTCGGCGGCAGGCCGGCCAGTTCGGCGTCGCGGCGCAGCGCCTCGCGCAGCTCGCTGCTGTTCATGACGCGTCCTCTCGGGAACTCACCAGGTCGGAGGCGGGAGACAGTTCGACGCGCAGGCGGGCCAGGCCGCGGGAGGCCTGGCTCTTCACCGAGCCGATCGAGCAGCCCAGCGCCGCGGCGGTGTCGGCCTCGGACAGGTCCTCGTAGTAGCGCAGCACGATCACCGCCCGCATCCGCGGTGGCAGCGCCTCGAGCGCCGCCACCGCCCGGCCGGGAGCCACCTCCCCGTCGGCCACCCCGTGCTCGGGCAGCCGGTCGGTGAGCACCTCGCCCACCCGACATCGCCGGCGCCAGCTCGCGGAGGTGGTGACCAGCACCCGGCGCACGTACGGGTAGGCGGCCTGCTGGTCGGCGATCCGCGACCAGCGGCGCGACGTCTTCAGCAACGCCGTCTGCAGCAGGTCCTCGGCCAGGCCGCGGTCACCGGTGAGCAGGAACGCCACCCGCAGCAGCGCCGGTGACCACTGGTCGACGAAGTCGGCGAACTCCGCCTCGCTGCCCCCGCTCACGGCACCCTCCGGCCCGGCACCCGGGCGGGTGCGCCTCCACCCCTAGACACGCCCCGACGACCCGCTGAGGTTGAGAGCGACCCCGAGAACCTCGGGGACGTCACGGACCGGCGCTGCGGATCCGGTCGAGGACCGCGTCGACGAGCGAGGTCTGCTGCTCCGCCGAGGCGCTGTGCGGGTACAGCGCCGCCTGGATGCTGAGCCCGTCGTTGAGGACGTGCAGCTCGTGCACGACCGCCTCGACGTCGACCTCCGGCCGCAGCTCGCCCTGCTCCCGCGCCTGCTCCAGCCGCACGCGCAGCCGGCCGCGGAACCCTTCGACCTCGCCGGCGTAGACGTCGACCAGCCGGGGGTTGCCGACCGCCTGCCCCCAGAAGCTCGCCTCCACGACGGCCAGGAACCGGCGCCGTTCGTCCAGGGGGAGGCACTCGAGCATGTACTGGCGGACCGACGCCAGCCCGGTCGGTGCCGGATCCAGCCGCGCGGTCACCTCGGCATGCGCGGCCAGCATCGCCGAGGCCATGAGCTCGGCCTTGTCGACGAAGTAGTGCGCCAGGACCGCGCTGGAGCAGCCGGCCTCCCGCGCGATGCCGCGGGTCGTCGCGTTGGCGATGCCCTCCCGCGCGATCACCCGCCAGGTGGCCTCGATGACCGCCCGGCGGCGCTCGTCGTGGTCGACGATCTTCGGCACGACGTGCTCCCTCGGTGGACGACGGTCAGGTCAGGGACGGCCACCGGTCCACGAGCCCGAGTCGCTTCTCGAGCACGTGCGCCACCTGGAGGACGTCGATGTCCTGGTTCCGCCGGCCGACGATCTGCACGCCGACCGGGAGGCCCGCCTCGGTCCAGCCGCACGGGATCGAGATCGCCGGGTGCCCGGTCAGGTTGAACGGGTTGAGCAGGAACGACCGTCCCCGGGCGCCCAGCCGCACCCCGTCGATCTCCTGCGGTCCGGCGCCGGGCTCCGCGGACCACGCCTCGAGCGGCATGGCCGGCGTGATCAGGAGGTCGATCTCCTCGAACAGCGTCCGGGCGGCGTCGTAGAGGCGGCCTCGCTCGATCTCGGCGGTCTTGAGGTCGACGGCGGAGTGCGACCTGCCGTACTCGATCAGCCGCTTGAGGTCGTCCTCGAGCCAGTCCGGCTCCCGGTCGGCGAGCGGACCCACGCCCACGGCGAGGCCGCTGCTGTAGATGACGCGGTGGAAGCGGCTGGGGTCCTCCCAGCCCGGGGCCTTCTCCTCGACCGAGCCGCCGAGCTCCTCCAGCACGGAGACCGCCTCGGCGACGATCTGCACCACCTCCGCGCTCACCGCCCCGTAGCCGAGGTCCGCGCTCCAGCGGATCTTCCGCCCGGCAAGGGGTCGGTCGGACTGCGGCAGCGGCACGAACTCCCCCATGTCGCTGGGAAGGGAGAGGGGGTCGCGGTCGTCGTTCCCGGCCATCACCGACGTCATCAGCGCGGCGTCGGCCACCGTGCGGGTCAGCGGCCCCATGTGGGTGCGGTGCGCCCAGTACTCGCGGATCGGGTGCACCGGGATGCGACCGAACGAGGGCTTGAAGCCCACGACCCCGCACAGCGCGGCCGGGATGCGGATCGAGCCGGCGCCGTCCGAGCCCTGCGCGAGCGGGCCCATGCCCGCTGCCACGGCAGCGGCGGCCCCGCCGGAGGACGCGCCGGTCGTCCGGGTGGTGTCCCACGGGTTCACCGTCGTCTCGGCGACCTGGTTGTCGGCCATGTCCTTCCAGCCGAAGGCCGGGGTGTTGGTCTTGCCGAGCAGGACACCCCCGCTGGAGCGGAGCCGGCCCGCGACGACGCTGTCGGTGTCCGGGACGTTGTCCTCGAAGAACCGCGTCCCCATCGTGGTGCGGATGCCGGCGGTGTTCTCGAGGTCCTTGATGGAGTACGGGATCCCGTCCATCTCGCTGATCCGCTCGCCCCGCTGCGCCCGCTCGGTCGCCGCCGCCGCCTCCTCCCGCGCGAGGTCGTCGGTGACGGTGATGAACGCGTGCACCTGCGGCTCGACGTCGTCCAGCCGGTCGAGCACCGAGTCGAGGATCTCCGTCGGCGAGACCTCCTTGGCCTGGATCATCCGGCCCAGCTCGGTCGCCGGCGTCGCCCACAGCTGATCGCTCACGTGCTCTCCTGTCGTCGTGCTGCGGGGCGCAGCAGGGTCAGCCGTCCGGCGGCCGCGATCGTCGTCCAGTCGTAGCGCATGGGGACCGTCTCGCCGGCGGCCCAGATCCGGTGCTGGTCCAGGTAGTGCGGGTCGTCCGGGTCACCGGAGGCCCCGGTGACGACCACCCAGGAGCTGTCGTCCCAGGCGCCGACGTCGAAGACGTAGCGCGCCACCGCGCCGTAGACGGCCCGCGTGCCCGTCGAGGAGTAGCTGCCGTTGGCGAGCACTGTCTCGTTGTCCCCGCCCACGTGCGCGCCGGGAGGGTTGAGCCGGGCGGCCTCACCGGGGAACGCGCCGGCCAGGGGGTGGGCGAACGCGACCGGGTGCCGGTCGGCCCAGGGCGCACCGTCCACCACGTCCCCCGCGCGGCGCAGCGCCTCGATGACGGCCTGCGCCCAGGTCCAGCCGCCGAGCAGCGAGGTGTCGTCGGCCCGCACGAGCCCGGGAAGGGCCCACCAGAGCTGGTTGCCGGCGTCCACGCCGGGCTGCATCGGGACGACGATCGGGTCGCGCGCCGCTCCGCCCAGCCCGGACCGCTCGGTCAGGACGCCGGCCAGCGCCCAGCGGAAGGACGTGTAGGCAGCGGCGGCCACCGAGTCCGCGCCCATGTGGGCGTCCCAGTCCACGATGAGGTCGCGCAGCTCCGCGCACCGCGGGTCCGGCACGTCGACCGTCGCGAGCACCCGCTGGAACAGCGGCGCGCCGAGGCTCTGCACGTCCGAGGAGATCGCCCGCATGTCCTCGGCCGTGGCCTGCGGCAGCTGCGACAGCCGGTCCTCCACGCGTCGCGCGCGGTAGGAGGGATGGCAGTCGGTCATCAGGTAGTCGCCGTCGGCGGAGTCCGCGACCACCCGGTTGTTCGCCGTGGCGAGGTAGCCGCGGTCCGGGTCGGAGGTCCGCGGCATCGCCTCGAACGGGATCATCCCGTCCCAGTCGTGCTCCCCCGTCCAGCCCGGGACCGGCAGCCAGCCGTTGAGCCGGGGACGCCGGGGGACGACGGCGCGGACGAGGTGCCCGATGCTGCCGGTCGTGTCCGCGGCCACGAGGTTGTGGTCGATCAGCCCCCAGCCCTCGCAGGCGGCGAACAGCTCGTCCGCGGTCCGCGCCCGGAGCATGGGCAGCAGGCAGTCGAACGACCGGTCGGTCTCGGCGAACTGCATCGACCGCAGCGTGAGCGCGGCGCCCTGCGCGGGATCGCCGGCGACGACCGGGCCGTGGTGGGTCTCGACGACCTGCACGTCGACCGGATCGGCGCCCGCCACGAGGATCCGCTCGGTGCGGACGGTCGTGGGACGCCAGTCGTCCCGGAACCGGTAGCGGGAGGCGTCGGTCGAGAACAGGTCGACGTACAGGTCGTGGATGTCGGCCAAGGCGTGCGTCACCGACCAGGCCACCGAGCCGTTGTGCGCGAAGTGCGGGAAGGCCGGCACGCCGGGGACGGTCAGGCCGATGGCGTCGAACGAGTCGCAGGCGAGGTGGGCCTGGGTGTACATCCCCGGCATCTCGAAGCCGCGGTGCGGATCACCGGCGAGCAGCGGCCGGCCCGAGGCGGTCCGCGAGCCGGAGACCGCCCAGTTGTTGCTGCCTCCCCCGGTGGCGTCGGGGCCGGCCAGCGCGGCCATGGCCTCCAGCGCCGGGGCCAGATCCTCCAGCGTGGCGACCCAGCGCTCCGCGTCGGCGCCGGGCGGGATGCAGAGCCGGTCCGAGCCGCCGTCGTCGTACCGGAGCAGGCCGACCTGATCGGGGCCGATGGCCCGCACCGCCGCGGCCCGCCAGAGCTTGAACCAGACGGAGCCCATGAGGTAGCCCCGCTGCCGCATCGCCGCGATGCTGTGCCACGGCTCCCAGGCCTCGGGCTCGACGCCGAGCAGCCCGTACTCCATCGGCAGCCGGTCCAGGCCGGCGAGGTGGGCGTTCACCCCTGCCGCGTAGGCGGTGAGCATCGCCCGCGTCTCGTCGTTCGCGACGTCGAGGTCGCGCCGGCAGGCCGCCGCCACCCCGAGCCGCCGCGCGAGGGTGTCGGCCGGCACGCCCGTGGGCCCCACCCACTCGGCCCAGCGGCCCTCCATCCTGCGGCGGGCGGCGTCCATCTGGAACAGCCGGTCCTGCGCGTGCACGTACCCCTGGGCGAAGAACAGGTCGTCGGAGGACCGCGCGCGGACGTGCGGGATGCCCCACTCGTCGCGGTGGATCTCGACGTCGTCGGACAGGCCGGCCAGGTGGACAGTGTTCCCGGGACCGCTGCTCATGGTCGCCCCGCTCGCCGTCCGGGCCGGTGGCCGTCGAGGAAGGCCAGCGTGGAGTCCAGGTCCCGCAGGCCGGCGTCGGAACCCAGGCCGCCGGCGGTGAGCGTGCCCGAGGCGATGCCCAGCCAGGCCGCCTCCTGCAGCGGCCAGCCGAGGGTCAGGCCCCGGATCACCCCGGCGCAGAAGGCGTCGCCGCACCCGGTGGAGTCGACGACGTCGCCGGGGATGGCCGGGAGCGAGAACTCCCCGTCGGCGCTCACGCCGAGGCACCCGTCGGCGTCCATCTTGACGATCACGGCCCGCGCACCCAGGTCCACCAGCGCCCGGGCGCCGTCCCGGGGCGAGGAGAGGCCGGTCAGCCGCGCGACCTCGTCCCGGTTGGGCATGAAGACGTCGACGTGCGGCAGCGAGGCGGCGAAGGTGGCGAGCGCGTCGGTGCGCTTGACGCCGAGGCAGTCGGCCGTGGTGATCGCGCCGTGCGCCCGGGCGAAGGCCAGCAGCTCGCGGGAGGGCTCCCCGTCGAGCCCTGGCAGCGCCGAGACCCCGCCGTAGTGCAGGACGTCGACCTCGGCGAGGGCGTCCCAGGGCAGGTCGTCCGGTCCCAGGTCGGCGTTCGCGCCCCGCACGTGCCAGGCGGGGCGGACGCCGGCGCTGTTGATCGGGAGCATCGTGGCCGAGGTCGGCAGCTCCGGCTTGACCACCAGGCCGCTCGCGTCGACACCTTCCTGCTGCAGCAGGGTGCGCACGAAGGCGCCCACGTTGTCCGGGCCCACCGCACCCACGGCGAGCACGTCGGCACCGAGACGGGCGAGGTCGACCGCCGTCCCCCCGGCCGTGCCGGCCACCGTCATCCGGATCTCGTCGATGATCACCGCCGACTGGGTGGTGGGCAGCACGTCGATCGCCCGGCCCAGGACGTCGAGGATGTAGACGCCCACGCAGGCGACCCGCGGCACCTGCTCGCCGTCGCTCACTTGATCGCCAGCGCGTTGGCCGGGGAACCGATGCCGCCGGCCACGTTCAGGGGCGCGCTGCAGAGCAGGAACTCGTACCGCCCGTCCGCGGCGCAGTCCGCGGCGAGGTCGTCCAGCTCCCACAGCTCCCCGATCGCCAGCCCGAACTGCCCGATCAGGACGTTGTGCAGGAAGCCGAACGGAGCCGCCTCGGGCCGGGGGTCCGGCGGCCACACCTCGAGCGCCGGCGCGTCGCTGACGAACGCGGCGGCGCCGCTGTCCCAGACGTAGCGGGCCATCGCCTCGGTGTGCTCGATGCCCGCTGCTGTCAGCCGCCCGCGGGACATCGCCTGCCTCGTCCTCTCGTCCTGCTCCCGGTACCAGCCCACGAAGCCGGTGCGCACCAGCACGACGTCACCGGGCCGGAACTCCAGCCCCGCCTGCGTCCGCGCGAGCTCGAGGTCGTCCACCGTCAGGGCGGTGCTGCTGCCGGGGTCGAGGGGCCGCCCCGCCGCGGCCAGCGCGCGGCCGACGTCCAGGAGGACGCCCCGGCCGGCGATGCCGCGCTGCGCCCACATCTCGATGCCGTTGCGTCCCCGCTGAGCGACGTCGTCGGCCGAGACGCCCTGGTAGAACACGTCCGGCCGGTACGCCACGTGCGAGAGCGCGTCCCACTGGCTGGAGGCCTGCGGGTAGTAGTTGTCGTAGACGTCGTCGAAGCCCGTTCCCCCGGCGCTCGGCAGCCGGGTGTGGCGGATCGCGCCGCGGCCGAACAGCGGCGGATCGAAGAGGTCCTGCGGCGCGTTCAGCGCGAACACGGCACCGCGCACGACCGACCGGGCGGCGGCCGCCACGGCGTCGGCCGACTGCAGGTTCATCCGCCCGAGGGTGTCCCCCTCGCCGAAGACTCCCCAGCCGACCGGCGCGCCGGCGGCGTCCCGGGGCAGGTCGTCGTACCCCGGCAGTCCGCCGTCGGTCAGGTCGCTCATCGGGTCGTCCCGGCCGCTGCGCCGTACCGGCGCCGGGCGGACTCCGACGCGACCTGCCCGAGCTCCTCGTCGGTCAGGATGCGCGGCGTGCCGAACCCGCTCGCGGCCAGGTGCACGTCGGCCAGCCACTCCACGAGCTGCGCCCGCTCGTAGGCCTCGGCGAGATCGCGGCCGTAGGTGATCGCCCCGTGGTTCTGCAGCAGGACCGCCGTCCGTCCGTCCAGGCCGGCCGTCGCCGCCCGGGCCAGCTCGTCGGAGCCGAACCGCTCGTACGGCGCGACGCGGATGGTCGGGCCGCCACCGGCCCGGAGGATCGAGTAGTGCACGGCCGGCAGTTCGTCGACGACGATGGACGCCGCGACCGCCCGGGGCGAGTGGGTGTGCACGACCGCCGCCGCCTTCGTCGTCCGGTAGACCGACAGGTGCATGGGCGTCTCCGACGAGACCCGGCCCTCGCCCCCGACGTGCTCCCCGTCCATCGACACGAAGCAGATCGACTCCGGCGTGACCTCGTCGTAGCGGATCTGCGACGGGGTGATCGCGACGACGTCGTCGAGGCGCACGCTCAGGTTCCCCGCCGGCCCCACCGCGAGCCCGTCCGGGTTCATCCGCCGCCCGTACCGGACCAGGCTCTCCGCGGCCGCGCGCCGCCGGGGGTCGGTGAGCACGTCAGCCCTGGCGCGCGAGTCGGGCGAGCTCGGCGAACGCGTCGTCGGTCCGCTCCAGTGCCCGGTCGATGTCCTCGGAGGTGTGCGCGGCGCAGAGGAACCAGTTGTGCACCGGGTGCAGGTACACCCCGCGCTTCACGGCCTCGTTGGTCCACGTCCGCGCCAGCGTGGAGCCGGCGTCGTCGTCCGCGAACTGCAGCAGGGGCATCTGCACCGGGCCGGTCTGGGTCGTGACGAAGCCGTGGGCGGCCGACTGGGCGGCCAGCCCGTCGCGCAGCCGCTGACCGGAGGCGGCCATGCGCGCCAGCGCGTCGGTGTCCCGCAGCTGGGTGAGCGTGGCCATCGACGCCGCCATGGACACCGCCGAGTACCAGAAGGAGCCGGTGACGTAGATGCTCGACGCCGCCTGGCGCAGCCCGTCCCGGCCGGTGATCGCGGCGAGCGAGTAGCCGTTGGCGATGGCCTTCGACCAGGCCGCCAGGTCCGGCTGGACCCCGAGCGGCTCCCAGCTGCCGCCGAGGTCGAGGCGGAATCCGCAGCGGACGTCGTCCAGGATCATCACCGCGCCCGTGCGGTCGCAGGCCGCCCTGATCGCGCGGGCGAACTCGACGGTGGCCATCTCCTGGTCGCGGGCGAGTTCCTGGCGCACCGGCGAGACGATGATGCCGGCCAGGTCGTCGCCGGCCTCGGCGACGGCGGCCTCCAGCGAGGCGACATCGTTGTAGTCGAAGTAGCCCAGGTGCGCCCGGTCCTCGGGGAGCACGCCGCCCGGTCGAGGCGTGCACCACGGGATCGCCCCGTGGTACGCCCCCGTGGCGACGAGCACCTTCCGCCGGCCGGTCGAGGCCCGGGCGATGCTGACGCACGCGGTGGTGGCGTCGGTGCCGTTCTTCGCCAGCATGGACCAGTCGGCGTGCGGGACCAGCTCGACCAGCAGCTCCGCGAGGTCGACCATCACCGGCGAGGGGCCGTCGAGCAGGTCGCCGACGTCGAGCTGGGCGCGGACCGCCGCCTCGACGACCGGGTCCTTGCGACCGAGGACGATCGGGCCCCAGCCGCACATGAAGTCGATGTACTCGTTGCCGTCGGCGTCCCACACCCGGCTGCCCTCGCCGCGGGTCATGAACTGCGGATAGGCCTCCGGCAGGCCCGCGGCGTTCATGTGGCCGTACATGCCGCCGGGGATCACCGACGCCGCGCGCGTGCGCAGTGCCGCGTCGGCCGTCCGCTGGACGAGGACCTGCGTCATCGCATCGACTCTTCCGCTCGGGGAGGTGAGGTTTTTTTCTATCAGTTGTCCGATAAAGACACCAGGCCCTGCCGGCGCCGGGATCAGACGGGGACGGCGGCCCCGATCAGGGCGCGGGCGTCCGACGCACCGCGCGGCGGCCCACCGACCGGGAAGTCGATGAGGTGCGCGTGCCCGAACCCCGCCGGATCCGGCCGCACGACCTCCACCTCGTGGCCGCGTTCCTCGAGCCCCGGCCGCCAGGACGCCGGGGCGTGCGCCTCGATGCGGACGCGGTGCGCCTCGGGCCGCTCCCACACGTTGAAGCCCGTACCGCCCTCGACGGCGAGCACCCACCGAGGGGCGCCGATCACCGCCGCCGGGTCGGCGCCGGTCCGCAGCAGGCGGGCGAGCAGCTGCAGGACGAGCTGGGTCTGCGAGTCCCCGCCCATCGTCCCGAGGACGGCGCGGACCGAGCCGTCGGGCCGGGTGACGAGCGTCGGCGACAGCGTGTGCGGCGGCCGCCGGCCGGGCCGGTACTCGGCCGGGTGCCCGGGCTGCAGGGTGAAGCTGAGCCCGCGGTTGTGCAGCAGGATGCCGGTGCCGGGCACAGCCACGTGGCAGCCGAACTCCTTGGCGTTGGACTGGATGAGGCTCACCGCCATCCCGTCGCGGTCGGCGACGGCGAGGTGGATGGTGCCGCCGTCGCGGTAGCTGTCCCCGAGCGGCAGCCGCTTCCGCGGGTCGAGCAGCGCCGCGCGCGCGTCCAGCCGGTCCGGTGCGATCAGCGCGGCGCCGTCGGCGTCCTCGGAGAGCTCCTGCACCCGGTCGAACCCGGCCAGCCGCGCAGCCTCGACGGTGAGGTGCGCCCAGGCGGCGTCCTCGGTGTCGGCGGGCAGCCCCGCGCGCTCGGCGATCCCCGCCCCGGCGAGCGCCGCGTACCCGGCGGAGTTCGGCGGCACCGTCCACACGCGGTGGCCCCAGACGGGCAGCGACAGTCCCGGCACCCAGTCCGCCCTGGGCGTGGTGAGGTCCTCGGGCAGGTACTCCCCCGCGCCGGCCTCCAGCAGCCGCTCGCCGAACTCCCCGCCGTAGAAGCCGTCGCGGCCCTCGGCGACGATCGCCCGCAGCATCCGGGCCGGCCCGGGCCGCTCCAGGTGGTCCCGGGCCTTCACCCCGGACAGCACCAGCTCGTCGCAGCCGGTCACCCCGGCCAGCCCGGGGAGCAGGAACGCGAGCATCGGCGAGGCCGGGAAGCCCGACTCGGCCAGCTCGATCGCCGGCGCCAGGACGTCGGCCAGTGGCAACCGGCCCAAGCGGGCGTGGAGCGTCAGCCACCCGTCCACGCAGCCCGGCACCGGGGCGCTGCGGACGTCGCCCAGCACCGGCATGCTGCGGTGTCCCTCCGCGCGCAGCCGGTCCGGATCGGCACCGCTGCCCGCGCGCCCCGTGGCGTTGAGCACCAGCGGTTCCGCCGAGCCGGTGCCCGGCCCGGCGACCAGCGCCATGAGGTCGCCACCCATCCCGCACATGTGCGGAGTGGTCACGGTCAGCGCCGCACTCGTCGCGATGGCGGCGTCCACGGCGTTCCCGCCGGCCCGCAGGACGGCGGCGCCGGCGTCGGACGCCAGCCGGTCCACGCTGCAGACCAGGCCGTCGGGGCCCTCGACGGTCTGCGTCTCCCAGGTCATGCGGCCTCCCAGGTCATCGGGCCCGCGCGGACGGCGCCACCAGCGGCCACGGCCGCTCGCGCTCGAACAGCGCCGCGACCGAGAGCAGCAGCGCGTCGCTGTGCCGGGGCCCGACGATCTGCAGCCCGATCGGCATGCCGCGCGGCGAGAGCCCCGCCGGCACGCTGATCGCCGGCACGCCGGTGATGTTCATGCCCATGGTCAGCCGGCCGGTGTTGCCGGCGCCCTCGACGTCGACGTCCCCCACGCGCACCGGCGAGGGGCCTTCCGCGGGATAGGCGTCGTCGGGGTTGGTGGCGGCGAGCACCAGGTCCACCGACTCGAAGAGGTCGGCGAACGACTCGTTGAGCTGCTTGCGCAGGGGGTCGACGGCGGCCGCGTCGGCGATGGTGAACGTCTCCGAGCGGGCCATCAGCGCCGCCACCTCGTCGGTGAGCAGCTCGCGGATCTGCGGCCAGTAGGCGTGCATGCCGTGCCACATGGTCGGCAGCGACGCCCCGGACCACACCGCCGCCATGTCCGGCACGGTGAAGTCGACGTCGACCCGCCGCATGCCGGCCGCGGCGATCAGCGCGTCCGCGGCGTCCTCGATCCCGGCGACGACGTCGGGGTGCACGACCGCGCCGCCGAAGTCGGGCAGCACCGCGACCCGCAGCCCGGCCAGATCGTGGCTGCCCAGCCCGGCCTCGAAGCCCTCCACCCGCGGCAGGCTGAACGGGTCACGCGGGTGCGCCCCGTTCGCGACGTCCAGCCAGCGGGCGGTGTCCCGCACCGAGCGGGACAGGCAGCCGACGGTCGAGTGCAGCGGCTCGATCTGGGCCATCGGCGCGAACGGGATGGTGCGGAAGCTCGTCTTGATGCCGACCAGGCCGGTGTAGCCGGCCGGGATGCGGATCGAGCCGCCGCCGTCGGTCCCGGTGCCGATCGGCACCACTCCCCCGGCCACGGCCGCCGCCGTCCCGCCGCTGGACCCGCCCGGTGTCCGCGCCGGGTCCCACGGGTTGCGCGTGGTCCCGTGCAACTTCGTGGAGGTGTAGCCGACCAGGCCGAACTCGCTGCTGGTCGTCTGCACCACGGGGATGGCGCCGCCCCGGTCGCGGATGCGCTCGACGTGCACGGTGGTGAACGGCCCGGTCGACCCCTCGAGCAGCTTGCTGCCGCGCGGGTACGGCCAGCCCTCGACCGGCTCCAGCTCCTTGACCGCGAACGGCACCCCGCCGAACGGCTTGGAGACGTCGGCCGTCCGCGCCGCGGCGAGGGCGTTCTCGGCGTCGACGTGGCAGATCGCGTTGAGGTCGCTGGCGTCGGCGGCGTCGAGCACCGCCTGCACCGCCTCCACCGGGCTGAGCTCCCCGGCGCGGAAGGCGTCGACGAGTGAGCAGGCGTCCTGCAGCCAGGGCTCGCTCACGCGGAGTGCTCCTTGCTCGGCAGGGCGGCGCCGTAGACGGCGGGACCGCTGTCGGACGTGGCACCGCCGCGGGCACGGTCGACGGCCACGGCCAGCGCCGCGAGGAACTCGTCGGCCACCTTGAGGTGGTACGGGGACACCATCAGGTGCAGCCCTCCGGGCTGCCGGTTCGGGTACCAGCCCTGCTCGGCCAGGGCGTCGGCCACGACCTTCATGTCGAGGACGTCGCTGCCGAACTGGAAGACGCACAGGTCCGGGGTGGAGGTGATGGTCAGCCCGTCGATCGCCTCGACCCCGGCCATCAGCTTCCGGGTGGCGTCGCGCACCTTCGCGGCCTGGCGCACGTAGCCCGCCTCACCGAGGTGGCGCAGCGCCGCCCAGGCACCGGCGATGGGCGGCGCGGGGCGCGTGCCGGCCGCCGTGGGCGACCCGTAGAGTCCGCCGCCCCAGGCGCCGTCGTCGAACCACCACTGGGTCCGGTACTGCGCGACGTCGCGGTGCAGCAGCACGCTGGCGCCCTTGAACGCGTAGCCGTACTTGTGCAGGTCGGCGCTGATGCTCGTGACGCCGTCGACCCGGAAGTCCCACGGCGGCACCGGCTCCCCGAGCCGCTCCCAGAAGGGCAGCATCATCCCGCCCAGGCAGGCGTCCACGTGGCAGAGGACGCCGGCCTCCAGCGCGATGGCCGCGACTTCGGGAACCGGGTCCATGACGCCGTACGGGTAGCAGGGGGCGCTGGCCACGACCATGGCGGTGTCGGGGCCGACGGCGGCCCGCATCGCCTCGACGTCCAGCCGGTAGCCCTCGTCCACCGGCACCCGGATCTGGCGCATGTCGAGCAGGTGGCAGGCCTTGGCGAACGCCGGGTGCGCGGTGACCGCGGTGACCAGCACCGGCTCGGTGATGCCCTTCTTGCGGGCCGTCTCCCGCGCGACCAGGACCGACATGAAGATCGACTCGGTGCCGCCGCTGGTGAGCCCGCCCGCGCCGGGCGTGCCGTGCAGCAGGCCGGCGACCATGTCCGCCGTCTCCCGCTCCATCCGGGCCAGGCTCGGGAAGCGCACCGGGTTGAGCGCGTTCTCCGCCAGGTACTCGCGGCTGACGTCGGCGAGCAGCTCCTCGAGCTCCTCGTCGTCCGGATGGAAGATCAGCCCGAAGATGCGGCCGTTGCGCCAGTCGGCGTCGTCGTGCCGGTTCGCCACCATCCGGGCGAGGACGGCCGGGCCGTCGGTCCCCTCGGCGGGCAGTTCGGCGGGTGCGGGCGGGGCGGTGGACACGGGGCCTCCCGGATGTGTCGGCGGTCACCGTCCGCCGTCCGGCGGGACACTAGCGCCCGTCGTCCGCCGGTCCGCAGCCGCCGTTATGGTCGGCCGGTGAAGATCCTGGTGCTGGGCGGGACGTCGTTCGTCGGTCGCGCGATCGTCGAGGAAGCGCTCCGCCGCGGCGACGAGCTGACGCTGTTCAGCCGGGGCCGCACCGGCACCGACCTGTTCCCCGACGTCGCCCGCCTGGTCGGCGAGCGGGCGAGCGGCGACTACGGATCCCTCCGGGGCACCGACTGGGACGCCGTCGTCGACGTGAGCGGCTACGTCCCCCGCCACGTGGCGCAGGCAGCCGACGCGCTCGCCGGCTCCACCGGCCGGTACCTGTTCATCTCCACCGGCGCGGTCTACGACGGCAAGGCCGACGGCCCCCTCGACGAGACCGCTCCCCGGCGCGAGCCGGAGCTCGGCACCGAGGAGGTCGACGGGCGCACCTACGGCCCGCTCAAGGTCGCCTGCGAGGACGAGGCGCTGGGCCGGTTCGGCGACCGCGCCACGCTGGTCCGCCCGGGCATCGTCGCCGGCCCGCACGACCAGACCGACCGGTTCACCTGGTGGGCCCGCCGAGCCGCCCGCGGCGGCACGATCCCCCTGCCCGGACGGCCGGACCAGCCGGTGCAGGTCGTGGACAGCCGCGACCTGGCGAACCTGGTCGTCACGCTCCTCCACGACGACCGCGCGGGCACGTACAACGCCGCCGGCCCGGCCGAGCCGGTGACGCTGACCGGCCTGGTCGAGGCCTGCGCCCGGGGCACCGGCGCCACCGTCGACGTCGTCCCGGTCGACCCCGCGCTGGCCGGCGGAGCCGTCCCGCTCGTGCTGCCCGACCCGCGGTTCGACGTCGGCATGCGCCGGAACGCCGACCTGGCCCGCACGGTGGGGCTCACGTCCACCCCGCTGGAGCAGACGGCGGCCGACGTCGTCGCCTGGGACCGGGAGCGCGGCGAGCCGGCGCTGGCCGTGGACCTTCCGGCTGAGCGCGAGGCGGCGCTGCTGGCGGCCGCCGGCGCGGCCGGGAGCTGATGCGGATCCCTCCGGGGCCGCTGCCCGTCGCCGGTGGCACCGCCGAGCTGCTGGGCGACGCCGACCGCGACGGCTCGTGGGTGCTGATGGTGGACGGCACCCCGCAGTCGCACGTCGACCTCGAGGACCCGACCCACCTCGAGTTCGAGTACGTCCGCCGGATGGGCCACGTGCTCGACCTCGCCGCCCCGGCCGGTGCGGCGCTGGACGTCGTGCACCTGGGCGGGGGCGCGCTCACCCTGCCCCGCTACGTGGCGACGACCCGGCCGGGCTCCCGCCAGCGCGTGGTGGAGATCGACCAGGCGCTCACCGACCTGGTCCGCGAGTACCTGCCCCTGCCGCGCAACGCCCGCGTGCGGGTCCGCGCCGAGGACGCCCGCACGGCGCTGACCCTGCTGCACCCGGCCAGCGCCGACGTCGTCGTCACCGACGTGTTCGCCGGCGCGCGGACCCCGGCCCACCTGACCACGGTCGAGTTCGTCCGGGAGGTCGCCCGCGTGCTGCGCCCCGGCGGGCTCTACGCGGCGAACGTCGCCGACGGGCCGCCGCTGCGGTTCGCGCGGGGCCAGGTCGCCACGCTGCGCTCGGTGTTCGCGCACGTCTGCCTGCTCGCCGAGCCGGGCACGATGCGCGGCCGCCGGTTCGGCAACCTCGTCGCCGTCGCCTCGGACGACGAGCTGCCGCTGGCCGACCTCAGCCGGGCCTGCGCGCGCGACCCGATGCCCTCCCGGGTCGTGGACGGCGAGGACCTCGAGCGCTTCGTGGGGCGCACCGCGCCGGTGACGGACGCCGAGGCGCAGCCGTCGCCCGAGCCGCCGGCGGGCGTCTTCGGACGCTGAGGGGTCAGCGCCCGGCCCCCCTTACGGTGAAGGTGTGATGAGCAGCGGCTACGAGCCTGGTGAGCCGACCGCTCGCGACCTCCGGGTCCTGGCACTGCTCCAGGGCCGGGACGGTGCACTCACACACGTCGAGCTCATCGACGGCCGCCGTTGCAGGGTCTGGAACATCGTTTGGGGCTACGACGCCGGGGACAGCTGGGCCCACATCACGACGAACATCAGCCCCGACGTGAGCGGGGAGGAGGTCGACTTCTTCGTCACGGAGGAGGTCGACGTCATCCGAGTGCCGGAGTCCGGCGACATCCTCTTAGACCCCATCTCACCCTCGTCGTAAGGGGGGGGCGCCCGGTCACCAGCTGTTGCCGCGCCGCAGGCCGCGGACGGCCGGGCGCACGTCGACCAGGTAGACGGTCGCGGCGATGACGGCCGGGAGCCCGAGGAAGCTCATCGCCCCGAACAGGTAGACGAAGACCGCCGCCAGACCGGTGATGCCGGCCCAGGCCGGCTTGGTCAGCTTGCCCATCGCGACGAAGGCGGGCGCGGGCCGGATCAGCGCGTCGACGAACGCCCACAGGGTGAGCACCTGCGCGGCCACGTAGAGGCCGGTGAAGAGCAGTCCGTCGAACTCCGCCATGGCCGCGAGGGTACCCGCCGCGAGCGCCGCGACCGGCCGTCCGGGGACCGCGCCACCCCGTCGGGTGGGCGTCGGCGGCCCGCCACCGTCATCTCGCCGAGTGCGGGGTTGCGGTAGTCGACACGCGGGGGCACGCCGGTTCGAGCGGCAGCAACTCCACACTCGGCGGCGGGCGGGTCCGGACGCGACCGGGCGGGTCCGGACGCGACAGGGCCCCGGAGCGCTCGCGCAGCTCCGGGGCCCTGGTTCGTGGGCTGGTGCGTCAGCCGTTGGTGCGCTTGGCCGGCACGGCCGTGGCGTCGGCCCGCTTGGCGGTCCGGGCCCGGGTGACGCGCGCCGTCGTCGTCTTGCTCGCGGACGGACGGGCGGCGCTGCTCTTCTTGGCGGCCGGCTTCTTGGCGGCCTTCGGCGCCTCGACGGCGTCCTCGAGCTCGCTCTTCGTGGCGTCGGCGGTCTTCTCGACCGTCGACTCGGCCTTCGCGGCGACCTTGTTCGCCTTGGCGGCGGTCTTCTGCGCGACCGAGGTGACCTCGTTGGAGGCGTCGGCGACGGCCTCGGCGGTCTCCTCGAGGATGTCCTCGAGCGCGTCCTCGACGGTGTCGACGGCCCGCTCGGCGCGACGCACGACCCGGCGGAAGCCGGGCTGGCGGCGCAGCTCCTCGACGACCTCGGCGCCGCGCTCGGCCAGCGTGTCGACGGTCGCGGTCGCCTGGGTGCGGGCGGTGTCGACCAGGCCGGCGACGG
>JBEPZM010000037.1:0-16733 GCA_041640835.1 Blastococcus sp. | reverse complement strand
CTGGAGGTCGTGGAGTCCGTCCTGCCACCGCTGCCGGACGGCCGGTTCCTCGGAGAGACGCTGTTCAGCGGGTTGTCGGCCGGTACCGAGCTCACCTGGTACCGCGGGACCAGCCCGTACTTCCGCGCCGGGTGGGACGTCGAGCTGGGCATGTTCGACCACGAGCGGCCCACGGACTTCCCGGTGGAGCGGCTGGGCTACATGGAGGTCGCCCGGGTGACCGAGAGCCGCACCGGCGCCGTTCCGGAGGGCTCCGTGGTGGCCATGGCCTACGGACACTCGACGGCCGTGCACGGCGATCCGCTCACCCAGCACGTCGTGCCCCTGCCCCCGGGACTGGACCCGGTGCTGGGGGTGTACGCGGCCCACCTGGGGCCCATCTGCGTCAACGGTGTGCTGCACGCTGCGGCGGACGTCGGCGGCAGCGAGCTCCGGGACGGGGTGGGTGGCCGGCTCGTCGTGGTGACGGGCGGCGGGCCGATCGGTCTGCTGGTCGGCCTGCTCGCGCAGCTCCACGGTGCCGCGGAGGTCGTCGTCGTCGATCCGACCCCGGAGCGTCGCGCGGCCGCGCTGGCGCTCGGCCTCGACGCCGTCGACGACACCCCCGACCTGGCGCGGGAGCTCAAGACCCGGTGGCGGCACGGGCCGGCCGACCACGGGGCCGACGTGGTGTTCCAGTGCCGTGGCACCGGAGCAGCGCTGGCGGGCGCGCTGCGCTGCCTCCGGCCCCAGGGGACGGTGATCGACCTGGCCTTCTACACCGGGGGAGCGGACGACGTCGCTCTCGGCGAGGAGTTCCACCACAACGGGCTCTCGCTCCGGTGCGCGCAGATCGGACGCGTCCCGCGTGGGCTGGCGCACCGCTGGGACCGCCGTCGCCTCTCGGCCGAGACGCTCGCCCTGCTCGACGTCCATGGCGAGAGGATCAGGGCGGCACTGGTGACCGACGTCGTCCCCTTCGACGAGGCACCCGATCTGTTCGCCGAACTCAGCGCGCGGCGCCGGCACGTGATCACCGCGGTACTGACCGTCCCGGAGTCCTGAGGAGGCCCGCGGCCATGACTCCCTGGTCACCACGACGTGGGCCCGTGTCGAAGGCCGGGGGAGCGGGACCTGCGCGGCCGGATGTGTTCGGGGAGGGCCCCGCCGTCATCGGGCACCGCGGGCTCGGCCGCGGCGTCGTCGCCGGCCACGAGCAGAACACGCTCGGCTCTTTCGCCGCCGCTGTGCGCAGCGGCGCGCGTTGGGTGGAGGCCGACGTCCGGCGGCTGTGCGACGACGTCCTCGTGGCGGCGCACGACGCCGTGTACGCGGACGGCACGCGGCTCGAGGACGTCACCGGGACGGAGGCCGACCGGCGTGGCACGCTGCGTCTCCGCACCCTGCTGGACGAGCTCCCTCCTCAGGTGGGGCTCAACCTGGATCTCAAGTCCTCGATGGGGGACAGCCTGCGGCCGCCTGCGGACACCACCGCCGGACTGCTCGCGCCGGTCGTGGCGGCGGAGGCGACGCGGCGGCCGCTGGTGGTCTGTTCGTTCGACCCCGCGGCGCTGTGCCTCCTGCGGGCGACGGCGCCGCGGGTGCCGCTCGGACTGCTGACCTGGTACCGGTTCCCCGTGGAGATGGCGGTGGCCGCCTGCGTGCACATGGACGTCGAGGTGCTGGGACTCCACGTCGGCTCGTTGCGCGGTGGGGCGGCCGAGGGCGGGATCGACCCCTGCGCCCTGGCGCGCCTGGTGGCACTGCTCCACGGGTGCGGCCGCCAGCTGCTGGTCTGGTGCCCGCAGATCGCGTTGGCCCGGTCCCTGGTATCTGCGGGTGTGGACGCCGTGGTGGTGGACGACCTGCCGGAGGCGCTGGTCGCACTGGACGCCTCCCGCTAGCCGGATGACCTCGAGGCGATCGAACGGCGGACGTACACGGCCACCAGCCCTGCCAGTGCTGCGCCGGCCATCGGGCTCAGCAGGTAGACCCAGAACGATCCGTGCGTCCCGGAAAGCACCTGTGGCCCGAAGTTGCGCACCGGGTTGAAGCAGGCGCCGGTCAGCGCCCCTGTGCTGACGATGAGTCCCATCGTCAGCCCGCCGAGCAGCCACGGCGTGATGCCGGGCCGGCCCAGGCGCCGCGTGCCGGCGAGGAGTGCGACGAGCAGGACGGTGCTGCCGGCCTCCATCGCCGTGGTCAGGGCCGGCCCATAGCCGGACGCGGGTTGGATGACCGCGTCCCGGACGTCGGCGGCTCGACCGCCCCACAGCAGGCGCGCGAGGAGCACGCCGATCATCGAGCCGCCGAGCTGGAAGGCGACGTACCCGAGCAGGTCTCGTCCCGACATCAGGCCCCGCATGGCCTGGAACAGGCTGACGGCGGGATTCAGGTGGGCACCCGAGGCACGTCCCAGCGGCGACAGGGCGACGGCGACGATGATCCCGCCCATCGCCGAGCCGATCACCGCCAGCCGTGCGTGCAGCGGCCACGACGCCATCAACGCCCCTGGCGCCGACGTCGCGACGAAGGCGCTCACCGCGGTGACGACGAGCAGCGCTGACCCGACCGCCTCCGCCACCCAGGCCGACAGCGGCCACCACCGACCCTGCCGGCATACGGCCAGCGCGTGCGGCAGCGGACCGCCGAGCACCGCGAGGGTCGACGGATGATCCGCCTCGGTCGACCCCGTGGCGTTCGAGGCCTGCGAGGCGTCCACGTCGCGAGATGTCGGCTATGGACGCCCGATCGTCCGGTCGAGGAATTCGTGCATGAGCGGGGCAACCACGTCCAACTGGTCCTCGAGCAGGAAATGGCCGCTGTCGAGTAGGTGGTACTCCGCGTCCGGGAGGTCGCGCAGGTACGGCTCTGCGCCGCTGGGCGGGAAGATCTCGTCGTTCCGTCCCCAGACGATCAGGGTCGGCGGCCGGTGCTCCCGGAAGAATGCCTGGAACTGCGGGTAGAGGGGCACGTTGGTGCCGTAGTCCAGGAACAGGTCCAGCTGGATGTCCATGGTGCCCGGCCGACGCATCAGGCCGAGGTCGTGCAGCACGTTGTCGGGCGAGATCCGCGAGACGTCGCGCATCCCGTTCGTGTACTGCCAGATGATCGACTCCTCCTCGGGGAGCCAGGCGATGGCTTGGCGGTGTTCCGCCGACCCGTCGGCCCAGTACGCCTTGATGGGATCCCAGAATGCCGCGAGGCCCTCCTCGTAGGCGTTGCCGTTCTGCACGACGAGCGCGCTGACCCGCTCCGGGTCCAGTAGCGCCAACCGATAGCCGACCGGCGCGCCGTAATCGAAGGCGTAGAGGGCGAACCTCTCCACCTGGAGCTGGTCCAGAAGCGCTCTCATCACCTCCGCGTAGTGCTGGAAGGAGTACGTGAACCGGCTGCGGGGCGGGGCCTCCAGCTGGCCGAAGCCCGGGAAGTCCGGAGCGATGACCCGGTACCGGTCGGCCAGCACCGGGATCAGGTGCCGGAACATGTGCGAGGACGTGGGGAAGCCGTGCAGCAGCAGTACCACCGGCCCGTCGGCCGGCCCGGACTCCCGGTAGAAGACCTCCACGCCGTCCAGGTCCAGGCTGCGGTGGTGGACGACGGGCAGAAGCCGGTTCGTCGCCGTGGTCGCATAGGTCGTCATGGCCTATCTCCCTTGCCGTGTCAGCGGCCGCAGCTCGTGGCGGCCGCGAGGTGCCCGTGGATCGGGTGCCCGGGCGCTCGGCCGGAGGGCGGAGCGCTGCCAGCGTGCACCGGAGGACCGGAGGGAGCATCGGCCACGTGACCGTCTCCGGGCTACGGCGTCCAGGAGCCCTTGGATCCGCCCTCGGGCAGGCGACCGGCCGGCTGCGCTCCGTCGGGCTCGGCCCGACCCGCGTCGACGAGCGTGAGTGCGTCGCGCAACGCCGCGCGGGACTTCACGCCGAGCTTCGGGAACACCGAACGAAGGTGCGCCCCGACCGTCCGTGGGCTGACCGAGAGGCGCTCCGCGATCTGCCGGTTGGTGTGCCCCGATGCGGCCAGCGCGGCGATCTCGTGCTCCTGAGGCGTCAGATGTCCTCTGCCGACAGCCCGTCCGCGGTCGCGACTGCCACCCGTCACGGCCAGCTCGTTCCGCGCCCGCGCGGCCCACGCCTGCGCGCCGAGCCGGTCGAACCCCTCGGCCGCTGTGGCGAGCTCGACCCGGCTCCCCGTGGTGGCCCGTGCCCGGCGGAGGTGCTCACCGTACGCCAGGTGGACGCGCGCCGACTCGAACGGCCACTCGTCCCCCTGGGGCAGCGCGAGGGCGCGCTCGAACAGCCCGACGGCCTCGTCGTGAGGCGCTGCGATGGCGGTGGCTCCCGCGACGGCCCACGCCAGCCTCGGCGACAGAGAGGCGATGCCGCCTTCGGCCATGGCGGCGACGTGCCGGGCGGCCTCTGCGGTGCGTCCGGTGCGGACGGCGGCCTCCACCAGGAAGAGGGGCACTCGGAGGGCTCGCGGGACGTGAGGTGTGAAGATTCCGGCCGGCGTGATCGAGGTGAACTCGCGGTAGGCCTCCTCGAACTCGCAGTTGCCCAGAGCGGCCAGCCCCCGCGCGTGCCGCAGGACCTGCAGCGGCCCGCCCGCTCCGCGGGGCACTGCCCACCGTGCCACCTGCTCGGACAGCCGACGGAGTTCCTCCACATCGCCCTGGGCAGCCGCCAGCTCGGCCTGGGCCGCTTGGAACCAGCTCGCCGCCGTCCCGTAGCCGCGGTCGACCGCGATGCTCAGTCCCTCGGCCGCCAGCAGCCCGGCGTCCGTCCACCGGCCTCGGGCGAAGGCGTCGAGCTCGAGTTGCATGAGAGCGTGCAGCTGAGCCCCGACAGCGCCACCCCGGCGTCCGTCCGAGACCACCCGCTCGAGCGCCTGCCGGCACAGGTCGCCACGGTCGAGGAAGGTGGCGGCCCGCGCGACGCGGTAGACCCGGCTCGGGTCGGTCTCCTCGTCCAGTCGCGCCAGCGCCGCATCGAGTGCCGGGATGGCGCCGCGCGCCGTGCGTGCGGGGTCGGCGAGGGTGGCCACCTCCAGGTCCAGGAGCTGGTCCTCACCCGGCTCGAGACGCCGGTAGTGCTCGTAGAAGGACGCCCAGAGCTCCGGGCGCTGGCCCCAGACACACAGCATCAGCAAGGTTCCGACCGCCTCGGCCCGGGCTGCGTCACCGGGTCGGTACGCGGGCAGGTCGGTGGCCAGCGACGCCACCAGCAACCGGTGGGCGGCCAAGAGATCGCCCTCGCCCGAGAAGAGCACATAGGCGGCGGCGAGCGCCGTGTGGAGGGCGCCGCCGGACTCGGCGTCCGACCGCCGCGCGTCCGACAGGATCTGCGTGGCCATACCGAGGTCACCGGTGCTGTCCGCGCCCAGGTAGGCGGCCTCCGCCAGCCGCCGGGCGCGCTGCCCGACGGCGGGGCTGAGGTGCGCAGCCCGCAGCAGGGTGTCGACGGCCCCCGAAACGTCCCCGCGCCGCTGCCTGCGGCGGGCCACCTGATCGAGCAGTGCGGCGACCTCCTCGTCGACGTCGACGCTCGCCTCGGCGAGGTGCCAGGCCCGCCGCTCGGGCTGGTCGGCGAAGGAGTCGGCCAGTCGGCGGTGCGCCGTCCGGCGTTCCTCGCTGCTGGACCCCGCCACGATCGCGGCGCGCACCAGCGGATGCCGGAAGGTGACGCGGCCGGTACGGCGGTCCAAGTCGACCAGCCCGGCCGCCGTCCCGGCAGGCACGAGGGCGGGGGGCCCGGACCCGTTGCCGGCGGCTGTCCGGAGCAACCGTCCGTCCCCGGGGCCGTCGAGCGCGGCGATGAGCAGGAGCTCCCGGGTGGCGCCCGGCAGAGCTCTGAGCCGCTCGGTGAACACGGCCTGCAGCCGCGCGCCCACGGGCAGCACGATGGGGAGGCCCTGCGCGGCCGACCGTTGCGAGTCGTCGAGGGCCGCGGGCAGTTCGAGGAGCGCCAGCGGATTGCCCCCGGCCTCCACGAGCACCCGCTCCGCCACCCTGGTCGCCAGCCCGGGGAATCGGGTGCTGAGCAGCGTGGCGGCGGCGTCCTGCCGGAGTGGCGCCAGATCCAGGCGCGGAAGGGCCCAGGCGTCCCATCCGTCGAGCAGATCCTCGTCGCCTGATCGGCAGGCCATGAGCAACCTAATCCCAGGGCCGCGCAGCACAGGCGACAGGTCCGCGAGCACGGCCCGGGTGGGTGCGTCCACCCAGTGGAGGTCGTCCACCACCAGCAGCAGCTGGATGGCGGCCCCTCTCCGCAGCACCCAGCTGACAGCGGCCGTCACCTGGGCACGCTCGACAGCGGGGCCCTCGCTGAGCCCGAGTGCGACCGACAGGGTCACCGCGTGCCGTGTAGGGAGTCCGGCAAGGTCGCCGGTGAGCGGTATGAGCAGTTGGTTCAGCGCCGCGAAGGGGAGCGCGCTCTCGAACTCGACGCCTCTGGCGGCCAGCACGAGCCGCCCCCCGGTCCGGGCCAGGTCCGCCGCGGCTCCGAGCAGTGCTGACTTGCCCATTCCTGCCTCACCCGCCACGAGCAGGGCCGACTCCTGGTCGGTGGTGGCTGAGAGGAAGTCGGCCAGGAGACGCAGCTCGGTGTCACGACCCAGCAGGTGGTCGGGTGGCCCACCAGGCAGGTGACCAGGCATGGTGCCCCCTCGGCCCGGTGGCCGCACGGACCCCGACCGGTGACACGTCCGCCGGGTTCGGACGGCGCCTGGCCGAGCATGCGCGCGTCCGCCGTGTCGCGGTAGGGGTCCACGTACGGCGCAGCGACCGACCTCGACGTCGGGCAGGGGGTCAGCCGTCGCCCGGACGCTGCCGAGCCGCCCGCAACGCATCGCTCAAGGACGCCCGCGAGGTGATCCCCAGCTTCGGGAAGATGCGGTAGAGGTGCGCTCCGACTGTGCGGTGGGACAGGTACAGCCGATCCCCGATCTGCTTGTTCGTCAGGCCGGACGCCGCCATCGCCGCGACCTCGAGCTCCTGGGCGGTGAGCCGCACGTCGGCTTGTGCCGCCCCGAGGGTCCCCGGGGGCGCGGTCTCCCCGGCGGAACGCAACTCGGAGGCGGCCCGGACGACCCATGGGTGGGCGCCGAGGCGGTCGAAGATCCCCAGCGCCGCCCGGAATTCTTCCCGAGCGCGGGTGACGTCGCGACGGCGGTGGAGGAGCTCGCCGTGCGCCAGACGGATGCGGGCCAGTTCGAACGGCCAGCGGTCCGCTCCGGGTAGCCCTGCGGCGCGCTCGAACAGGCTGGAGGCGGTAGCGTCCGTCGTCACCATCGCTCGGGCCCCGGCCGTCACGAGCGCCAGGCGTGGCGAGATGCTGGGCAGGTCGGCATCCTCCATCGCAGCCACGTGGGCCAGCGCCTGAGCCGAGCGGCCGCTGCGCACGGCCGCCTCGACGAGGTCCAGCGCCACCGGCAGTGCGTGGGCGGCGTGCGAGGTGACGACTCCCGGCGGGCTGATGCCGGCGGCTTCCTGGAAGGCGGCGTCGAAGTCGCGGCGGCCCAGCGCGGCCAATGTCCTGGCGTGCCGGGCGTAGCACAGGACGATGCCCACTCGCCTCGGCTCGGCCCAGACCGTCATCTGCTCGGTGAGGGACCGCACGGTGCCGTCGTCCCCGCGCATGGCGGCCAGCAGTGCCAGGGCCAGCCTGCCGGGCCAGGCGAGGAGTTCGTAGCCGTGAGCGGCGCAGGACGCGAGGCCCTCGTCCGCGTACTGCCGGGCGCGCTGCCACTCGCCGCTCCCGAGGTGGTCGAAGGCGAGGAGCATCGCCGCGTCGATCGCCGATGCGACCGCACCGCCTCGACGTCCGTCGTCGAGGACGCGGAGCAGGGCGTCCCTGCAGACGGACAACCGGTCGACGTAGAAGCCGGCCATGGCACTGCGGACGATCGTGATCGGATCCACGACGTGGCCGAGTCGGCCGATCTCCGCATCCAGCCGGTCGATCACCGACGCCGCGGTCGCGCCGGGTCTCACCATGGTGCGGTACGCGAGCAGCAGGCTCGTGGGGGTGGCGGGCCCCAGCCGGGAGAGAGCCGCGTCGAACGGCACCCAGAGCTCGGAACGGCCGCCGAAGAAGCAGATCAGCAGCAGGGTGTGCAGAGCTTCGGCGAACGACGGACCCAGCTCTCCGTGGTCGGCGGCGTGCCGTCGGATCGCGGCCACGAGCACGTCGTGGGCGGCGTCCACGTCTCCGGACGTGTTCAGGAGGAGGTATGCCTGAGCGACCGCCGTGGACAGCGACCCTGCGGGTGCACGCACGCCCTCGGCGTCGCCGAGGACACCCGTCAGGTCCCCCAGTCGCCCGGCCACGTCAGCAGCCAGGTAGGCCGCCTCGTCCAGGCGGCGCTGCCGATCCGCCACGGCCGGGCTCAGCTGGGCGGCCCGGGACAGCCCGTCGACGGCGAGCACGACGTCCCCGTGGCGGAGGCTGACCCGGGCGCTGTCCTCGAGTCGCGCTGCGACGAGCTCGTCGGGCTGAGGCGTGGCCTCCGCCAGGTGCCAGGCCTGCCGCTCGGGCTGGTGCGTGAGCGCGCCGGCCAGCGCGCTGTGCGCTCGTCGACGCTCCACGGCCGACGACCCCTCGACGACGGTCGAGCGGACCAGCGGATGCCGGAAGGAGAGCCGGCCACTGCTCCCGTGCACCGCGACGAGCCCTGCGCGTTCCGCCGGTGCCAGCGCGTCGAGACCACCCGCCTGTCGGGCCGCATCCCGCGGGACGCCCAGCTCGCCCGATCCGTGCAGTGCGACCAGGAGCAGCAGGTCGCGGGTCGGCCGGGGGAGTCCGGCGAGGCGGTCGGTGAACAGTCGCTGCAGGCCGGCGCCCAACGGCAGGATCGAGGGGAGCGGTTGATGGTCGGCACGCTGTCCCGACGTCAGCACGGCGGGCAGCTCCAGGAGTGCGAGCGGGTTGCCCTCCGCCTCGGCGAGGATGCGTGCGCGTGCCCTCGGGGCCAGTTCGGGAGCGACCGCCTCCAGCAGTCGCGTGGCCCAGATCCGGCTCAGCGGCCCCAGTTCGTGCTCGGGAAGTCCGGCCCGCCCGAAGGTGGACAGGCCGCCGGTGCGATGCGCACCCAGTACGGCGACCCTGCTGGCGGTGAGGCGACGGGCGGCGAACGCGAGGACGTCGGCGGTCGGTCGGTCCAGCAGGTGCAGGTCGTCCGCGACGACCAGGATCGGCTGCGTCTGCGCGGCCCGGCGGAGCAGTTGGAGCGTTGCGTTGGCCACGATGAGCGGACCAGGGGCCGGGCCGTCGGCCGATCCGAGGACGGCGGACAGACCGGTGCTCACGGCGTCCGGCAGCCGGGCGAACTCGTTCTGCAGCGGCGCCAGCAGCTGATGCAGCCCGGGGCGACCGACCACGGTGCCGTGGTCGGAACCGCTCATCCGCAGGACCCGTGCGCCGATGGTCTCCGCCCGCTCCGCGGCTGCGTCCACGAGCGCGCTCTTGCCCACTCCGGGCTCGCCGGACAGGAGCATGGCGCCGCCGCACCGGGTGGAGGTCTCGACGAATGCGTGGACCACCTGCAGATCCGCGTCCCGGCCGAGCAGCGGCGGCCCGGGACGGCGCCCTGCACGGGCGTCGTCCACGTCGCTCCCTCGAGGCGGCCACGGGTGACCTAGGAGCTCACGGGTCACGTGCACCCCCTGCGTCGCGGGCTCAGCCGCGGGCAATTGTCGCCCCTCGGGCTCGCTCGTGGTCGATGCCCGTCCACCGCCGGCCATGTGCGCCATCAGGCCAGGAGCCGTCGTGAGATCGCCCAGAGGCGCTCGGCGTTCGCGCTGTCGAGCGCGTACGCGGCGACGCCGGTGAACTCCGGGCCCCTCCGGTCGACCACCCTGGCTTCCTGGACGTCCTCCAGGTACCGCCCACCCACCCCTTCGACCAGTGGGGACGTCGCGGCGAAGACCGAGGTCGCAGCTCCCTGCTGAAGGGACTTCCGTCGCTCAGGCGGTGTGCGCAGGCCGCCCGTGTGGCGCTGCAGCCTGGTCGCGATCGCCCCCGGCATGACCGCGTTCGAGGTGATCCCGTCTCCTGCCCAGTGTGCGGTGATCCCTACCGCGAGCAGCGCGGTCGCCGTCTTGGACTGGCCATAGGCGACGTACGGGTCGTACGGGACGAAGTCGAAGTGCAGATCGTCGAAGATCACCGGCGAGAACAGGTGGCCGCTCGAACTCAGGGAGACGACGCGAGCGCCATGGGTCGCCGCCGCGAGGGCGGGGTGCAGGCCCAGTGTCAGCGCGAAATGGCCGAGGTAGTTCGTGGCGAACTGCATCTCCCAGCCCTGGGCCGTGCGTTCCAGCTCGGGGAGGGCGAGGATCCCGGCGTTGTTGACCAGCACGTCCAGAGGACCGGTCCAGGCCTCGACGAAGCCAGCGATCGACGCCCGGTCCGCCAGATCGAGCCGGGTCACGTGGACGGCTGGGTTCCCCGTCCCGGCGATCAGTTCCTCGACCACGGGCGTAGCGGCGGCCGTGTTGCGGACGGCGAGCGTCACGTGGGCGCCGATCCCGGCAAGAGCGCGGGCCGTCTCGATGCCGATCCCGGATGCGCCGCCGGTGATGACGACACGCCGTCCGGTGAAGTCCAGTCCGTCGACCACCTCGGCCGCCGTCGTGGAGAACCCGAAGGGCGTGTCGATCCTGCTCATGACGAGGGTCTCTTCCTGGCCGGACGTGGAGGGGTCGTCGGACGGCTCAGGTCCTCGCTGCCATGCGGTCCCTCGATGCATCCAGAACCAGGCCTGCCACCTCGTGCGGGTGGGAGACGCCCACGGTGTGCGAGGCGCCGGGGATCTCGACCGTGCGCCGGGACCCTGCGCGCTCGGCCATGATGCGATGGGCGCCTGCCGGGATGTTGCGGTCCAGCTCCCCGAAGAGGAACCAGCTGGGCACGGAACGCCACAGTGCATCGCCGCGCAAAGGCTCGAACAGCGCCCCCTCGGTCACCGGGCGCTGCCCGACCGCCATGAGCGCCGCGGCCTCGGCCGGCAGGTCGGCACAGAACTGCTGGTGGTAGCGCTCCTGGGCGATGTAGGTGTCGGTGCTTCCGTCCGCTAGCGGTACCCGGACGAGGGTCTCGGCGAGGGTCGACCCCGGGGTCAGCGCCGACGCATCGCCCGCGCTCTCTCCCGGCACCAGGGCGAACGCTGCGACGTAGACGAGCGCGACCATGTCGCCCGAGTCCGTGGGGACGCCGGTCATCACCGCGCCGCCGTATGAGTGGCCCACCAGGATCACCGGACCCTCGATGCTCCTGACCAGGTCTGTCAGCAGGGCCGTGTCGGAGGCCAGGCCGCGCAGCGGGTTCGCGAACGCGATCACCCGCCGGCCGTCGGCCAGGAGCTGGCCGGCCACGCCGTCCCAGCTCGCCGACTCCGCGTAGGCACCGTGCACCAGAACGATCGTGGGCGTCATCTCGGGTCTCCTTGCCGTGGGTGGCCGCGACCGGACCGCTCCGGTGCGCGTCGTGCCTGGGTGCATCGCCGCGGGGTCTCCTCCCGCGCCGCGGGATGAAGCTTCCGGCGGACGTCCGGAGGCGCGCATCGGTCGGATGACTGCAACGAAGGACCCGCTGGAGGCACGCCCTCACGAATGGGCCGTCGAGCTCCCCGTCGGACGCAGGCCGCCATCCTCGCCGTGGGCTCCGCTGCCGGAGTGGGTGTCCATGCCGTGCCCTCCACCGTTCGGTGCACGCCCGGCGGGCGGCTGCGTCACAGCCTTCGGCAGGTACGTCCCGTGCCAGAGATGCGTCACCGTGCGGACCGCCAGCGTGGCGAACCCGAGCGTCAGCACGGCGAGCAGGACGAAGGTCAGGGCCCGGGCGCCCCTCACGTCCTCGGCCGCCAGCCAGCGGATGGCCACGACGACGACGGCGGCGTAGGAGAACGAGAAGGCCCACCAACCCGGACCGAACGGGACCGTCCGGTAGACCGGGATCATGCCGAGCTGCACGGTCACCATCAGGAGCCCGTAGCCGGCCAAGGCGAGGGCGACCGCGTCGAGGCGGCCTTCGGTGATCACGAACCACGCATTCCCGGCGACGAACGGGGGAGCCACCTCGATGGCGATGGTCGGGAGGAGTGCCGTCGGCAGCGGCGGCTGCGTGAAGAGCCGCTGCAGCATGATCGAGCCGAGGACGAACCAGCAGATCAGGCCGTACCCGAACATGAGGCGGGCGAGAGCGGGATGACCGAGCGCGGCGCTGCCCGCCGCCGCGATCAGGCCACCGCCGACGGTCGGGAGGAAGTAACCCGGATGCCACTGGGACAGCTGCAGGTCCGCCACGATCCACTGGGCGGTCAGCCAGCCTCCGAGACCGACCGTGAGCGCCAGTGAGACGAGGAAGATCCACTCGCCGAGGCGGTAGCCGTACGTCGCGATGGCCGCGCCGAGTTGCATCGGCACGATGACGAGGAGAGACGTGAACGGGCCGTAGGTCGGGTCGGTGAGATCGGACCTCACCTGCCCGGCGGTGACCGCGCTCGCGAGATAGGCGATCGCCGTGATCAGCCAGGTCGTGCCGGCGAGGAGCCACAAGGACGTCGCGGGCCAGAGCGGGCTGCCGATCGTGGAGTGCGCCACGGACCAGCACTGCGCGAGGCCGCAGATGCCGAACGAGGTCCCGAACAGGTTGGCCCTCAGCCGCAGCGTCGGACGTCGCATGACCGCATCCCCTCCGGCTCCGGGCGGTCCTGGGCCGAGCCGCCGCTCGCGCCACCGTCACATCCGGAAGCGGGCAGGGCATCGGTCGAATGACGGTCCGGCCGGCGTCGGCCATGCGCCGAGCGCAGTCACATGGCGGATGACCTGAGGCCGTCGGTGAAGGGACGCTGGATCCCCTGTTCGATCTCGGCGGACGTCGGTCGGAGCCGGTGGCAGCACTCCCGCCTGACGAACTCCCGCCGTGCGGAGGCCTGCCATGAGCCGTCACTACGGCCGCATCGCGTTCACCGACCAGGTGAGCGACGTCCAGGACCGCTACGGGAGCAGGAGCTTCTACGACCGGCAGCGGGACCGTCGCGAGAGGTTGACGACCGACACCCCAGAGGAGTCGTCACGAGGCGATGCCCTCAGCCCCGACGTCGTCGACTTCCTGGCCGAGCAGGACAGCTGCTTCGTGGCCACCGTCAGTCAGACGGGATGGCCCTACGTCCAGTTCCGTGGCGGTCCACCAGGCTTCCTGCGGGTACTCGACGACCACACCATCGGCTGGGCCGACTTCCGGGGCAACCTGCAGTTCGTGACGGTCGGCAATCTGGCGGGGGATGCCCGGATCGCACTGCTGGTGGTGGACTTCGCGGCCCGTCGCCGGTTGAAGTTGTTCGGGACCGCCCGTGTGGCGCATGCAGACGAGGAGCCAGGCCTCGTGGCGAGCTGTGCATCACCGGACTACGAGGCCGTCGTGGAACGGGCGGTGGTGATCTCGGTGGCCGCCTTCGACTGGAACTGCCCGCAGCACATCACAGCCCGTTTCTCCGTCGAGGAGTTGCAGCCGGCGCTGGCGGCCCTGCGACACCGGGTCACGGAGCTGGAGGACGAGAACCGGGTGCTGACCGTTCGGCTCGGCGCCGAGCACGGGGGTCATGTGACCGATGCAGCGGACGGGCGGCTCCCGGAAGACTCGTAGCTCGCGACCACGCCCGTCCGCTGCTGTGGTCACCACGACGAGGGGCTGCCATGCACACGGCGCCGGCTGACACCACATGCGCCATGAGGACCGCTGCGTGATGGCCGAGGGCGGTTTCCAGGGTTACGAGCTGTCGCAGGTGACCGTGGGGGACGTAAGCCTTCGGACGCGGGTGGGGGGCGCCGGACCTCCCCTCCTGCTGCTCCACGGGTACCCGGAGACGCACCTGATGTGGGGTGGACTCGCGGGCGATCTGGCGCGGGACTTCACCGTCGTGGCCCCCGACCTGCGTGGCTACGGCGAGAGCTCCCAGCCGCCGACCGTGCCGTCGCACGAGACGTACGGCAAACGTGCGATGGCCGCCGACGGCGTGGCCCTCATGCACCAGCTCGGGTTCGATTCCTTCGACGTGGTCGGGCACGACCGCGGAGGCCGCGTCGCCTACCGGATGGCCCTGGACTCGCCGGACGCCGTGCGGCGGGTGACGGTGATGGACGTGATCCCCACCGGAGAGGTGTGGGCGCGCGCAGACGACCGGTTCGCCCTGGGCTACTGGCACTGGGCCTTCCTGGCGCTGGCCGAGCCGATCCCGGAGACGGTCATCGGGCACGATGCCGAGCACTTCTTCTTCGACGCCGAGTTCGGCGGGATCATCCGGGGGTTCGCTCCCGAAGCGGTGGCGGACTACGCGCGGTGCATCAGCGATCCGGACGTCGTCCACGGGATCTGCGAGGACTACCGGGCCGGTGCCACCTGCGATCGCCGGCTGGACGACGACGACCTGGCCTCGGGCCGGACCATCCGCAGCCCCCTGCAGGTCCTGTGGGCGGGGCGCGGCGCCCTGGCCGCCTGGTACGACCCCCTCGAGATCTGGCGCCGATGGGCGGACGACGTCGTCGGATCTCCGATCGACAGCGGCCACTTCATGGTGGAGGAACGACCGGCCGAGACGCTGGCAGCCCTGCGCGCCTTCCACCGCGGCGTTGCTTCCACGGCCTGACGGCTACGTCCACCGGCCGTCCTCGCTGACAGTCAGGTGACCGATGCTCCCGAGGTCGCCTCAGGACAACCGTCGTCCGTGCACTCGCGCGACACACCACGCGCACCCGCCACGGAACTCCCCGAGGAGATCGTCATGACCGACGCCAACATCGTCGCCCCCGCCACCCCGACCGTCGCGCTCGTCCACGGCGCGTTCGCCGACAGCTCGGGGTGGATCGGGGTCATCCGGATCCTCCGTGCCGCCGGGATCGATGCCGTCGCGGTGTCCAACCCACTGCGAGGTATCGCTGAGGACTCCGCCTACGTCGCCAGCGCGCTGGGCCAGATCCCCGGTCCGGTGGTGGCCGTCGGGCACTCGTACGGAGGGGCCATCATCACCAACGCCGCGACCACGGCTCCCAACGTCATCGGTCTCGTGTACGTGTCCGCCTTCGCACCGGACGAGGGGGAGAAGCTCATCGAGGTGGAGAGCGGCTCCACGGACAGCATCCTGAACACGGCGCTGGTCGAGCGGCAGTACCCGGACGGCGTCGGTGGGGACATGGTGACCGAGTTCTTCATCGACAGGGTGAAGTTCCACCACGTCTTCGCGGCCGACGTGACGGAGGAGGAGGCGGCCGACATGGCCGCCACCCAGCGGCCCGTCTCCGCCAAGGGGTTCGTGGAGCCGAACGGCGTGCCTGCGTGGAAGACGCTGCCCTCGTGGGCAGTGGTCTCCACCGGGGACACCGCGGCGGGCGCCGACGTCGTGCGCCGGATGGCGGAGCGTGCCGGGGCCGTCGTCACCGAGGCCGAGGGCTCGCACGTGCTCTTCGTCGCCCGACCCCAGGTCGTGGCCGACGTCATCATGCAGGCCCTGAGCGCTCTCGCCCAGGGTTCCGCCACGCCGGCCCACGCCGGCGTCTGAGCCTGCGGAGAGGACCCACGGACATGGGCAGCGACCCTGCGACGACCGTCCTGCACGCGGCCGACGAACTGGCCACCACCCTGAAACGCACCGAGGTGCAACGCGGCGCCTCGTCCATCCCCGGGCGGGAGATCGTGCAGGTCCTGACCGAGATCCCGGTGGACGTCGAATCCGGCTGGCACACGCACCCGGGTGAAGAGGTGGGCTACATCGTGGCCGGAACGGTCGAGATGAAGGTCCAGGACGCCGACACACGCGTCCTGCAGGCCGGTGACGGCTTCCTCATCCCGCCGGGTACACCGCACAACGCACGCGATCTGGGCCCGGGTACCGGCCGCATGCTGTCGACCTACATCGTGGAGATCGGACAGCCGCTGGCGACCCTGACCGGATGACCGCGAGGTGGCGGCCGCGCCGGAGTGCGCGGTCGCCACGGAGACGGGTGTCAGCGCAGAACGCTCGTGGCGGCAGCTTCGCCGCGTACCCCTGACCTCCAGGTCGGGTGCGCGGTGGCGGCGCCCCGCCATTCGCGGGGGGTCGAGCCGAACGACTGCCGGAAGCGGCGGCTGAAGTACGAGGCGTCCGTGAACCCCCAGTGCCGCGCGACGAGGGCGATGGGCCGGTCCCGGTGTGCGACGTCGGAGAGCTCCCTGCGCGCGCCGTCCAGCCGCTGCTCGATCACCCACTGCTCGAGACTGAAGCCGGCCGCCGCGCACAACCGGTAGAGCTGGCGCACCGAGACGGCGTGCGCCGCCGCGATCCGCTCGACGTCGAGGTCCGGCTCGGTGAGGTGCTGGCGGACGTAGGCGCGCACCCGGGTCAGCACACTCTCCCCGACGACGTCGTCGAGGGCGCGGCCGGGGCCGGCGGCCGAGGCGAGCAGAGCACGGGCCAGCTCGAACGTCACGCCGGCGATCGAGGACACGGTGGGCTCCGCGGCCAGCAGGTCCGCGTCCCGGGTCACCTGCTGCAGGTGGGTGCGGACCAGTCCGTAGAGCGGACTCCGGTGGACCCGGGGAAGCGCCCGGCGCACCACGTCGACCGGCAGGCCGAGCCGGCCGACGGGCAGCTGCACCGCCCGGCACACACCCGGCCCGGAGCAGCGGTACCCGTAGGGCGTGGCGACCTCGGTCAGCGCCAGGCTGCCGCGGGGGACCACCCGCCGGTGGTCGAACTGCTCGTGCAGGGCGACGCCACGCTCC
>JBEPZM010000036.1:0-17312 GCA_041640835.1 Blastococcus sp. | reverse complement strand
CCGCGCCACTGCCCCGCCTGGCCCGTCGCTGGGCGGTCGGGCGGCGGACCGGCTAGAACGAGGGCATGTGCCATGACCACGACAGCCGTCCGCCCGCCCCACCCCGCAGCGGCGAGGTGGCCGAGCGAGCCGCCCTCACCCTGACCGCCACCGACGGCACGCAGTTCGCCGCGTCCTACGCCGCACCGGCCGGCACACCGGCCGTCGGTGTCGTCGTGCTCCCCGACATCCGGGGCCTGCACCCGTACTACGTGGCGCTGGCGGAGCGCTTCGCCGAGGCCGGCGTCGCCGCCGTCGCCGTCGACTACTTCGGCCGCACCGCGGGACTGCCCGAGGGCGGCACGCGCGGCGAGGACTTCGGCTGGCAGGAGCACATCCCGCAGACGACGGCCGCGGGCATCGACGCGGACATCACCGCAGCCATGGCCGAGCTCCGCGCGCGGCACGGCGCCGACCTGCCCGTGGTCACGGTGGGCTTCTGCTTCGGCGGCAGCCACTCCTGGCGGCAGTCCGGCGGGAACCTCGGCCTCGCCGGGTGTGCCGGCTTCTACGGCCGCCCCTCGCTGGTCGGCGAGGCGGCCGGCCGGGCGCACCTGCCCACGGTGATGCTGATCGCCGGAGCCGACTCCGCGACCCCCGTCGAGGACCAGCTGGCGCTGGCCGAGACGATGCGCCGCGCCGGGGCGGAGGTGGACGCCCCGGTTTACGAGGGCGCGCCGCACTCCTTCTTCGACCGCGCCTACGGCGACTGGAGCGAGGCCTGCCGGGACGCGTGGGAGCACCTCCTGCGGCTCACCGACGGCGTCGCGCGGAGCTGACGCCACTCCCCGGCGCCGGGCAGGATCTCACGAACGGCCGAGGCCGGACGGACCAGTTCCCTGGTCCGTCCGGCCTCGGGACGTGTTGCTCGCTGCGGGGTCAGACCGGGACTGCGGTGGCCCCGGCGGTGTGCCGGCCGTCCTCGGCCTGCTCGCCCACCAGCGGGAAGTGGCAGGCGACGAACTGGCCCTGCGCCACCTCGCGCATCTGCGGCTCCTCGGCCGCGCACAGGTCCGCCGCCCGGGGGCAGCGGGTGCGGAACCGGCAGCCCGACGGCGGGTTGACCGGCGAGGGGAGCTCGCCCGTCAGTCCTGCGTCGGTGTGCTTGGCGTCCGGGTCCGGCTCCGGGATGGAGGCCAGCAGCGCAGCCGTGTACGGGTGCGCAGGCCCGGCGTAGAGCTGGTCCGAGGGTGCGACCTCGCAGATCTTGCCGAGGTACATCACCGCGACGCGGTCGCTGATGTTCTTCACCACGGCCAGGTCGTGGGCGATGAACACCATCGTCAGGTTGAACTCGGCCTTGAGGTCCTCGAGCAGGTTGAGGATCTGCGCCTGCACCGAGACGTCCAGCGCGGACACCGGCTCGTCGCAGATCAGCACCTCCGGCCGCATGATCAGCGAGCGCGCGATGGAGACGCGCTGGCACTGACCACCCGACATCTCGTGCGGCCGGCGCCCACCGGCCCGCTCGGGATCGAGCCCGACCTCGGCCAGCATCTCGTCGACCCGGGGGTCGCTGCTGTCCTTGCCCTCCCAGATCGACAGACCTTCGGCGACGATGTCCTTGACCCGGCGCCGCGGGTTCAGCGACGAGATCGGGTCCTGGTAGATCATCTGCAGCTTCGTGCGGCTGCGACGGAGCTCGTCGGCGTTGAGCGAGCTCAGATCCTTGCCGTCGAACAGCACCTCGCCGCTGGTCGGCCGGGGCGCCTGCATGATCGCCCGGCCGGTCGTCGACTTGCCGCAGCCGGACTCGCCGACCAGGCCCAGCGTCTCGCCCTTGGCGATGTCGAAGCTGATGCCGGAGACGGCGTGGACCTTCTGCCCCTTCTCCAGCGGGAACTCGACCACCAGACCCTCGACACGCAGGACGATGTCGTCCCGGTCCCGGAGGTGGGCGGTACCGGTGCCGGCCATCAGGCTGCTCCTGCCGTTGCGATAACCGTGCTGTCCAGGGGGGTGCCGGCGGCGGTGCGCCCGGCGGCCACGTTGCGCGCGAGCGCCTCCTGGCCGGCGGTCGTGCCGACCGGGAAGTGGCAGGCGGCCTCGTGCCCGGCGGCGTGCGGTGCGAGCACCGGCGTCACCGTCAGGCACTTGTCCTGCGCGTAGTTGCACCGGGGCGCGAACGGGCACCCCGCCGGCGGGTCCACGAGGTCCGGCGGCCGGCCCGGGATGGCCTGCAGCCTGGAGTGGCTGGGCTGGTGCAGCCGCGGGATCGACCGCAGCAGCCCTTCGGTGTACGGGTGCCGGTTGTGGGCGAACAGCTCACGGGTGGGAGCCCGCTCGACGACCCGGCCCGCGTACATGACGGCGATCTCGTCCGCTCGCCCGGCGACCACGCCGAGGTCGTGGGTGATGATGATCAGCCCCATGTTCCGCTGGGTCTGCTGGGACTCCAGCAGATCCAGGATCTGCCGCTGGACGGTGACGTCCAGGGCGGTCGTCGGCTCGTCGGCCACCAGGAGCTTGGGGCCGCAGGCGAGCGCGATCGCGATGGTGACGCGCTGACGCATACCGCCGGACAGCTGGTGCGGGTACTCCCCCAGCCGCCGCTCCGCCGCCGGGATGCCGACGGACTTGAGCAGCTCGACGGCGTGCGCCTTGGCCACCTTGCCCTTTTCGTTCAGGTGGATGCCCAGCGACTCGGTGATCTGCTCGCCGATCTTGGTGACCGGGTTGAGCGAGGTCATCGGGTCCTGCAGGACCATCGCCATCTCGGCGCCCCAGATGGTGCGCATCTCCTTGTTCTTCATGGTCGTGAGCTCACGACCCTCGAAGCGCACGGAGCCCTCGCGGATGGTGTTCGTCTTGGGCAGCAGGTTCATGATCGACCGCGAGAGCACGGTCTTGCCCGAACCGGACTCACCGACGACGCCGAGCGTCTTCCCGCGGTCCACCCGCAGCGAGACGCCGTCCACCGCCTTCACCACCCCGCGCGGGGTGTCGAAGTACGTGCGCAGGTCGTCGACCTCGAGCAGCGGCTCGTTGGCCCGGCCCTCCAGCTGCGCGTTGGTCACAGGTTGCTCCCTCGGACATCGAAGCGGGTGCGGAGCGAGTCGCCGACCAGGTTCAGCGACAGCACCGTGAGGAACATGGCGATGGAGGGGATGAGCACGACGTGCGGCGCCTCGTTGAGGTAGCGCTTGCCGTCGAAGATCATCCCGCCCCAGGTGGGTGCCGGCTGCTGGACGCTGAGGCCCAGGAAGGCCAGCGTCCCTTCCAGGACGATCACCACACCCATCGCGACCAGGCCGAACGCAGCCACGGGGAGCACCACGTTGGGCAGGATCTCCCGGGCGAGCACCCGCGAGTTCTTCGCGCCCATCGTCCGGGAGGCCCGGACGAACTCCCGCTCGGCGACCGCGAGCGTGGTCGCCCTCGCCACGCGGGTGTAGATCGGGATCGACAGGAAGCCGACGATCAGCGAGATCACAACCAGGCTCCGGCCGACGAACGCCAGCAGCACGAGCAGCAGGACGAGCGCCGGGAACGCCAGGATGATGTTGATGATCGTCATCAGGACGGTCTCGAGCTTGCCGCGGAAGAAGCCCGCGATGATGCCGATGAAACCGCCGACGACCATGCCGATGGCGACGGCCGTGACGCTGATGGTCACCGAGACGCGCGCACCGTGGACCAGGCGGGCCAGGGTGTCGCGGCCCAGGCCGTCGGTGCCCAGCCAGTGCTCCGGGCCGGGGTAGGCCAGCTTGTTGAGCACGTCGGGGACCAGCGGGTCCTTGACCGGCAGGATGTTGGCGAACACGGCGCAGACGAGCACCGCGACCAGCCAGGTGACCGCCAGCCAGAAGGTGACGCCGAAACCGCGCTTCTTCTTCGCCGGCGGCCCGGCGACGGCCTCGGTGACCGCCCCCGTCCCGCCGTCGACCGGTCCTGCCCCGTCGGGCGCCCCCGGGTGCGGGGCACCCAGGTTGGGCATCGGGGTGCTCACGTCGCCCTGAGCCGCGTTGCCGTGGGTCGTGCGCGGCGGATCAAACTCTTGCCGAACTGCGTCCATGCGAGATCCTCGGGTCCAGGTACGAGTAAAGGATGTCGACGGTGAAGTTCACGACGACGTAGCTGACGGCGATCACCAGCGCGACGCCCTGCACCATGAGGAGGTCGCGCACGAGCACGGCCTCCAGCAGCAGGCGGCCGACGCCGGGCACCGCGAACAGGGTCTCGATGACGACCGACCCGCCGATGATCGCACCGACCTGCACGCCGGCCACCGTCAACAGCGAGAACGACGACGGGCGCAGTGCGTGCCGGAAGAGGATCCGCCGGTTGGAGACGCCCTTCACCCGGGCCATGGTCACGAAGTCCTGCTGCAACGTCGCGATCATGTCCGTGCGGAGGAGCCGGGTGTAGACCGCCATCTCGGCGATCGCCAGCGACAGCGCAGGGAGCAGGGCCGACCGGAGGTTCTGCACCGGGTTGTCGGTGAAGTTCACCCAGCCCGTGGCGGGCAGGACGCCCAGCCACACGGCGAACACCAGGATCAGCAGGATCGCCACCATGAAGTTCGGCACCGCGAGGAGGCCGAAGCTGGTGCTGCTGATGACCTTGTCGGTACGGGTGCCGGCCCGGTAGGCCGACAGCATCCCGACCGGGATGGCGATCGCCAGGGCGATGACGATGGCGAGGAGGCCGATCTCCGCGGTGACGGGCAGTCGCTCGACGATGGCCTGGCTGACCGGTTCGTTCGTCCGGTAGGAGCGACCGAAGTCGCCGGTCAGGGCGTCCCCGATCCAGTGCAGGTAGCGCACCGGGAGGGGGTCGTCGAGCTGCAGCTCGCTGCGGACGGCCGCGATCGCCTCGGGCGTCGCGTTCTCCGCACCCAGGATCTGCAGCGCGGGGTCACCCGGCAGCAGGCTGGTCATCAGGAAGGTCAGGATCGACACCGCCAGCAGCGTGGCGATGAGGGACGGGAGCCTGCGTAGGACATACACGGGCGTCTACTCCACTCGCCAGACGTGGCCCCACATCGCCGTGGAGGCGTTGGCGCCGTTGCCCTCGGTGCCGTCCGGGAACGTCCAGCCGTCCAGGTTGCGGATGGCCTCCTTCGTGGCCAGCACCGTCAGGGTGCCGCCACTGAAGGCGTTGGGGACGTTCTCGTTGAGCACGAGGCCGATCTCCTCCACGGCCGCCTTGCGGGCGTCGACGTCGGTCGTCGTCCGCAGGATCTCCAGCTGCTCGTCGATCTCCGGGCTCTGGAAGGCGGTCATGTTCAGCGGGCCGTCGGTGAAGGCGTCATCGAAGACCAGGTACGGGTCGCGGTCGGCACCGACGCGGGTGCAGCCGGTGTCGTAGTCGCGGGCCAGCATGTCCTGGATCCAGGCGGCCTGCTCGGTCGCCTGCAGCTCGACCTGCGCACCCAGGGCCTGCCACAGCGCCTGGTAGAGCTGGGAGAGCTCGTTGAGGCTCGGGTCCGGCGGGCACTGGAACATGAACGACAGCGGCGTGCCGACGGGCTGGCCGTCGCTGCGCTCCGGGTCGTTGACGTAGTCGTCGTACAGCTCCTGCGCCTTCTCCAGGTCGTACTGCGGGTAGGTCTCGGCGACCTTCTCGGAGTACCAGGCGCTGTCCGGGCTCCAGAACTGCGTCTGCGGCGGCGTGACGCCGGAGCCACCGAGGACCTCGATCAGGGCCTCCTGGTCCACGGCGTGCACCAGGGCCTGCCGGACGCGGATGTCGTCGAACGGGGCGCGGCTGGTGTTGAGCGTCAGGCCGCCGGAGTTGCTGCCCAGGTGCTCGAAGTTGTTGACGCCCTCGAGGTCGCGGGCGCGGATGACCGTGCTCTGCCGGAGCGACTGCATGACGTCGATGTCACCGCTCTGCAGGGAGGCCAGCCGGGTGTCCTCGTCGGGGATCGGGCGGAACACGATCTCGTCGAGGTAGGGCTTGTCCTCCTGCCAGTAGTCGGCGTTCTTCTCGACCACCAGGCGGCTGTCGCGCTGCCAGCTGACGAACTTGAAGGGGCCGGTGCCGACCGGGTTGGCGCCGGCGTCGGGGCCGGCGGCGGCCGCGGCGGTCGGCGAGAACGGCCAGCCGGAGGCGCCCACGAGCAGGTCGGGGAAGGCGGCGTTGGTCTCGGTGAGCTTGTAGACGACGGTGAGCTCGTCGACGACGTCCAGCGAGGTCACCTGGGCCAGCTGGGCGGCGAGCCGCGAGCCGGTGCTCTTGAGGTAGGTGTCGAAGACCGTCTTCAGCGCCTCGGCGTTGAGCGGCGTGCCGTCGTGGAACGTCACGTCGGGACGCAGCGTCAGCGTCCACTCCGTGAGGTCGGCGTTCGGCTCGAGCGACTCGGCGAGGTAGGGGCGGACCTCGCCGTCGGCGGAGCGCTGCATCAGCGGGTCGTAGATCGCGTACGCGACGTTGAGGCCGGGCTGGTTGAACGTGCCCTCGTGGGGCATCCAGCTATTCGTCTCGGCCTCCAGCCCGACGGTGATCGAGCCACCCTCGACCGGGTCACCGGCCTCGACGGCTTCGTTCACCGCGCCGGCCTCGGCGTCCCCGTTCCCGTCCTCGGAGCCGCCGCCGCAGGCGGCGCTGCCGAGGAGGAGACCCACGAGGCCCGCGGAAGCGAGGGCCCGCTTCCACGGACCTCTCGTCGGGCGCCGATGTACTCGCATGTAATTACTCCTTGAGATCTTGCGTGCCGGCACAGCGACAGGCCGGCGAACGGCGCGTCGATGTGCGAGCGCCCACAGCGCGTGCTCGGAGTCTGTCCTACGGGAGTGGGCTGCGTCACTAGGCGGCTCGCCACTCTCGTCGGGTGTCGAACTATGCGATGCGCACAACGTCCCTGTGCGCCCCCGCCGGGGCGCCCGGCGGGCACTAGCCGGCCAGCCAGACGTGCCCCCACATCACCTGCGCGCTGGCCGCTCCGTTGCCCGTCGTCCCGTCGGGGAAGACCCAGCCGGCCAGGTTCTTGACCGCCTCGCGTCCCGCCATGACGGTGAGCGTCCCGCCGCTGAAGGTGTTCGGCGCGTTCTCGTTGACCACCAGCCCGATCTCCTCCACGGCCGCCTTGCGCGCGGCGAGGTCGGTGGTGGTCCGCAGGATGTCGAGCTGCGCGTCGATCTCCGGGCTCTGGAACGCCGTCATGTTCAGGGGACCGTCGGTGAAGGCGGCGTCGAACACGATGAACGGGTCGCTGTCGGCGCCCACCCGGGTGCAGCCGGTGTCGTAGTCGCGGGCCAGCATCTTCTGGATCCAGGTCGCCTGCTCGACTTGCTCGAGCTCGACCTGGGCGCCGAGGGCGCCGTAGAGCGACTGCACGAGCTGGGCGACCTCGTTGAGGCTGGGATCCGGCGGGCAGCTGTAGGTGAAGGACAGCTGGGTCCCCACCGGCAGGCCGTCGGAACGGTCCGGGTCGTTGATGTAGTCGTCGTACAGCTCCTGCGCCTTCTCGACGTCGTACGCCGGATAGGCCTCGGCGACCTCCTCCGAGTAGTACGGCGAGTCCTCGCTGAAGAACTGCGTGGTCGGCGGCGTGACGCCCGCTCCGCCGAGGACCTCGATGATGGCCTCCTGGTCGAGCGCGTGGGCCAGGGCCTGCCGCACCCGGACGTCGTCGAACGGCGGCTTGCTCGTGTTGACCGTCCCGCCGCCGGAGTTGCTGCCGAGGTGCTCGTAGTGGTCGAAGCCGTCGAGGTCGCGGGCGCGGATCACCGTGCTCTGCCGCAGCGACTGCATGACGTCGACGTCACCGCTCTGCAGCGACGCCAGGCGGGTGTCCTCGTCGGGGATCGGCCGGAAGGTGATCCGGTCGAGGTGCGGCAGCCCCGGCTGCCAGTAGTCCTGGTTCTTCTCCACGACCAGCTGGCTGTCGCGCTGCCAGCTGACGAACCGGAAGGGGCCGGTGCCCACCGGGTTGGCGCCGGCGTCCTCGCCGGCCGCGGCCGCGGCCGTCGGTGAGAACGGCCATCCCGGTGAGGAGATGAGCAGGACGGGGAACGCGGCGTTGGCCTCCACCAGCCGGTAGACGACGGTGAGCTCGTCGACGACGTCCAGGGAGGTGACCTCGTCGAGCGAGGCGGCCGTGTTCGCCCCCGGCGCCGTCAGGTACTCGTCGAAGATGGTCTTCAGCGCCTGCGCGTCCAGCGGCGTGCCGTCGTGGAACCGGACGTCGGGCCGGAGCTTCAGCGTCCACTCGGTGAGCTCGGCGTTCGGCTCCATCGACTCCGCCAGGTACGGCTCGACCTCGCCGTCCTCCGTCCGGTGCATCAGCGGGTCGTAGAGCGCGTAGGCGACGTTGACGCCCGGCTGGTTGAACGTCCCCTTGCCGGGCAGCCAGCTGCTGGTCTCCGCCTCCAGCCCGACGACGATCTCGCCGCCGTCGACCGGCTCGCCCTGCTCGGACATCTCGACGATGGCGCCTGCCTGCGGCTCCTCGGAGCCGCCACCGCTCCCGCCGTCGTCGCCGCCGCCGCAGGCGGCGCTGCCGAGCAGCAGACCGACCAGCCCTGCGGATACGGCGGGCCGCTTCCACGAACCCGCCGTCGGACGCCGATGTCCTCGCATGTGCCCACTCCCCGACCGAGATGCCTGCCGGCACGGCGACGGCGACCGTCGGACGGCGCCCCCGCTGTGCACGCGCCCGTGGCCCGCGCTCGGAGTCTGGACCATCACGTGAGCTGCGTCACTAGATGTCGTCGCGGCATCACCGCGGGTGTGCCCGCACAGCACGACGGCCCGGGCGAAGATCTCGCCCGGGCCGTCGTGTGGTGCTGGATCGTGCAGCGGGTCAGTCGGTCACCCAGACGTGGGCCCACATGGTGTCGGCGTTCGCCGCACCGGTGCCCTTGGTGCCGTCGGGGAACGTCCAGCCGTCGATGTTCTTGACCGCATCACGCGCGGCCAGGACGGTGAGCGTGCCACCGACGTAGGTGTGGATGGCCTCCTCGTTGAGCACCATCCCGATCTCCTCGATCGCCGCCTTGCGCTCGTCGATGTCACGGGTGGCCTTGAGGTTCGCCAGCTGCTCGTCGATCCGCGGGTCCTGGTAGGCGCTCATGTTGAGCGGGCCCTCGGTGAAGGCGCCGTCCAGGAGGACGTAGGGGTCGCCGTCACCACCGACGCGGGTGCAGCCGGTCTCGTAGTCCCGGGCCAGCATCCGCTGGATCCAGGCCGCCTGCTCCAGCTGCTCGATCTCGACCTCGGCACCGATACCGGTCCAGAACGACTGGATCAGCTGCGCCAGCTCGTTGAGGCTCGGGTCCGGCGGGCACCGGAACGTGAACGACAGCGGCGTGCCGACCGGCTCGCCGTCCGAGCGGTCCGGGTCGTTGATGTACTCCTCGTACAGCTCCTTCGCCTTCTCGACGTCGAACGCCGGGTAGGCGTCAGCGACCTTCTCCGAGTAGTACGGGGAGTCCTCGCTGAAGAACTGGGTCTGCGGCGGGGTGATGCCGTCGCCGCCGAGCGTGGCGATCAGCGACTCCTGGTCCAGCGCGTGCGCCAGCGCCTGGCGGACCCGGACGTCGTCGAACGGCGCGATGCTGGTGTTCAGCGTGGTCGCACCGGCGTTGCTGCCCAGGTTCTCGTAGTTGCTGATGCCGTCGAGCTCGCGGGCGCGGACGACGGTGCTCTGCCGCAGCGACTGCATGACGTCGATGTCACCGCTCTGCAGGGATGCCAGGCGGGTGTCCTCGTCGGGGATCGGCCGGAAGGTGATCTCGTCGAGGTGCGGCAGACCGGGCTGCCAGTAGTCGGGGTTCTTCTTCACCACCAGCCGGCTGTCGCGCTGCCAGCTCTCGAACACGAACGGGCCGGTCCCCACCGGGTTCGCGCCGGCGTCCGGGCCGGCCGCGGCGGCCGCGGTCGGCGAGAACGGCCACCCGGCGGCCGTGATCAGCGCGTCGGGGAACGAGGCGTTGGTCGAGGCCAGCTTGTAGACGACGGTGAGGTCGTCGACGACGTCGAGGGAGTTCACCTCGGCCAGCGAGGCGGCCAGCCGCGAGGTCGGCGCCTTGAGGTAGTCGTCGAAGATCGTCTTCAGCGCCTGGCCGTTGAGCGGGGTGCCGTCGTGGAAGTTGATGCCCTCGCGCAGCTTCAGCGTGTACTCGGTGAGGTCCTCGTTGGCCTCGAGGGACTCGGCCAGGTAGGGCTGCACCGAGCCGTCCTCGGCCCGCTGCATCAGCGGGTCGTAGATCGCGTGGGCGATCGTGAGCCCGGGCTGGTTGAACGTGCCCTCGCTCGGCAGCCAGCTGTTGGTCTCGGCCTCCAGGCCGATCGCGATCGAGCCGCCCTCGACCGGGTCCCCCGCCTCGGTGCCGTCGGTCTGGGCGCCGGCCTGCACACCCCCGTCGTCGTCCTCGCTGCCACCGCCGCAGGCGGCGGTGCCCAGCAGGACACCTACCAGCCCCGCAGCGGCGAGTGCCCGCTTCCACGGGCCTCTCGACGGGCGCCGAAGTCCTCGCATGTGTTTTCTCCCCGACCATGTGCATGCCGACGCGTCGACACCGGCCGACCGGCCGTCCGTCGTCGCGCGCGCTCCGTGAGCGCTGACGGAGTGTGCACCATGCAGGTGAGGCACGTCACTAGTTGTTGTCGCTCTATCACGAACGGGTGCGCCGCGCGGCGACGACGGTGGTGCGACCGCGGAGATCCCGGCGGCCCGGGGGGGTCTCCTCCCCCGGGCCGCCGGATCACCCGGCTACTCGGCCAGCCAGACGAACCCCCACATGGTCGTGGCGCCCGGCACACCGTCGCCGGCCGTGCCGTCCGGGAACTCCCAGCCGTCGACGTTCTTCACCGCTTCCCGCACCGCGACGTCGGTGAGGGTGTAGCCGGTGAAGAGGTTCGGGATGTTCTCGCTGATGTCCATGCTGATGTCGGCCACCGCGGCCTTGCGTGCCTCGAGGTCCGCGGTCGTGCGCAGCGTGTCCAGGCCCTCGTCGATCACCGGGCTGCTGTAGCCGGTGAAGTTCAGCGGGCCGGGGGTGAACGCTTGGCTGAGCGTGTTGTACGGATCCCCTTCCTCGCCGACCCGCCAGCACTGCACCTCGTAGTCCTTCGTGATGCCGTTCTGGATGTGGGCCGCCTGCTCCACCGTGTTGAGCTCCACCTGCATGCCGAGAGCGCTCCAGTACGACTGGTAGAGCTGGGAGAGCTCGTTCAGGCTCGGGTCCGGCGGGCAGTTGTAGGTGAAGGAGAGGTCGGTCCCGACCGGCTGACCGTCGGAGCGCTGCGGGTCGTTGACGTAGTCGTCGTAGAACTCCTGCGCCCTGTCCACGTCGAAGGTCGGGAACGCCTCCGCCGCCTCCTCCGAGTAGAACGGGCTGTCCGGGCTGAAGTACTGGGTGGCCTCCGGGGTCAGCCCCGTGCCCCCGATGACGTCGATGAGGGCCGGCTGGTCGATCGCGTAGGCCAGCGCCTGGCGCACCCGCAGGTCGTCGAACGGCGCCACGGTGGTGTTGATGATCGACCCGCCACTGTTGTTGCCGAGGTACTCGTAGTTGTCCACCCCGTCGGCCTCGCGGGCCCGGCTGACGGTGCCCTGCCGCAGGGTCTGCATGACGTCGACGTCGCTGCTCTGCAGGCTGGCCAGCCGGGTGTCCTCGTCCGGGATCGGCCGGAAGGTGATCCCGTCGAGGTAGGGCAGGCCCTCCTGCCAGTAGTCCTCGTTCTTCTCGACGACGAGGTTGCTGTCCCGCTGCCAGCTGACGAACTTGAACGGGCCGGTGCCCACGGGGTTGGCGCCGGCGTCCTCGCCGTTGGCCGCGGCGGCGGTGGGCGAGAACGGCCACCCCGAGGACTCGGTCAGCACCGACGGGAACGCGGCGTTCGGCGCGCTGAGCCTGTACTCCACGGTGAGGTCGTCCACGACGTCCAGGGAGGCGACGTCGGCCAGCGAGTTGGCCACGTTCGACCCCGGGGCCTTGAGATAGTCGTCGAAGTTGGACTTGAGCGCCTCCCCGTTCAGCGGCGTGCCGTCGTGGAACTGCACGTCCGGACGCAGCGTCAGCGTCCAGGTGGTGAAGTCCTCGTTCGGCTCCATCGACTCGGCCAGGTACGGCCGCACCTCGCCGTCCGCCGTCTGCTTCATCAGCGGGTCGTAGAGGGCGTAGGCCACCGTGGTGCCGGGGTTGCCGAAAACTCCTGTTCCGGGCAGCCAGCTGTTGGTCTCGGCCTCCAGGCCCACCGTGATGGAGCCGCCCTCGACCGGGTCGCCCTGCTCCGAGATGTCGTCGGACCCGACCTCCGGGGCCGAGGAGTCCCCCTCGGAGTCGTCGCCACCCCCGCAGGCGGCCGTGCCGAGCATGAGACCCACGAGGCCGATCGCGGCGAGCGTCCGCCGCGACCCTCCCCTCGGGCGCCGGTGTCCTCGCATGTGCATCCTCCGCGACCACGTCGTGCAACCGAGCCGGCACCGCCGCTCCGCGGCGGTCGCCGTGCACGCTCCGGGAGCGTGCGGACGGAGTCTGGCCTACGACGTGACCCACGTCACCAGTTGTCGTCGCGATCTCACGAACGGGCGCGCCGCGCGCGGACCGCATGCCCGCCGGACGCACGAACGGCCCGGGCGAGGTGCTCGCCCGGGCCGATCGCGTGCTGCCGATCAGGTCAGTCGGTGACCCAGACGTGGCCCCACATGATCTGGGACGAGGCCGCGCCGTTGCCGGGAGTGCCCTCGGGGAAGGTCCAGCCGTCCAGGTTCTTCACCGCGTCACGGGTGGCCATGACGGTCAGCGTGCCTCCGCTGAAGGTGTTGGGGACCTGCTCGTTCAGGACCTCGCCGATGGCCTCGACGGCGACCTTGCGGGCCTCCGTGTCGACCGTGGTCTTGAGGACGTCGAGCTGCTCGTCGATCTCCGGGCTCTGGAACGCCGTCATGTTCAGCGGGTTCGGCTGGAAGGCCTGGCTGAACACGATGTACGGGTCGCGGTCGGCGCCCACGCGGGTGCAGCCCATCTCGTAGTCACGGGCCAGCATGTCCTGGATCCAGGCGGCCTGCTCGGTCTGCTGCAGCGTGACCTCGGCACCCAGCGCACCGAAGAAGGCCTGGTAGAGCTGCGAGAGCTCGTTGAGGCTCGGGTCCGGCGGGCACTGGAAGGTGAACGAGATGGGCGAGCCCACCGGCTTGCCGTCCGAGCGCTCCGGGTCCTCGACGTAGGAGTCGTAGAGCTCCTGCGCCTTCTCCATGTCGTACGAGGGGTAGGACTCCTCGAGCGCCTTCGAGTAGTAGGGGCTGTCGGGGCTGAAGAACTGCGTCTGCTTCGGCGTCACGCCGGAGCCGCCGAGGACCTCGATCAGCGCGTCCTGGTCCATGGCGTACGCCATGGCCTGGCGGACGCGGACGTCGTCGAACGGCGCCTTGCTGGTGTTCATCGTCGTGCCGCCGGAGTTGCTGCCGAGGTACTCGAAGTTGCTCACGCCCTCGAGGTCGCGGGCGCGCACCACGGTGCTCTGCCGCAGCGACTGCATCACGTCGATGTCACCGCTCTGCAGGGACGCCAGGCGGGTGTCCTCGTCGGGGATCGGCCGGAAGACGATCTCGTCGAGGTAGGGCTTGCCCTCCTGCCAGTAGTTCGCGTTCTTCTTCACGACCAGCCGGCTGTCGCGCTGCCAGCTGTCGAACACGAACGGGCCGGTGCCGACCGGGTTGGCGCCGGCGTCCTCACCCGCAGCAGCCGCCGCGGTCGGGGAGAACGGCCAGCCGGCGGCGGTGACGAGCTCGTCCGGGAACGCCGCGTTGGGCTCGGTGAGCTGGTAGGTGACGGTGAGGTCGTCGACGATGTCCATCGAGGACACCTCGGCGAGGCTCGCGGCCACCCGCGAGGCGGGCGCCTTGAGGTAGTCGTCGAAGATCGTCTTCAGCGCCTGGGCGTCCAGCGGCGTGCCGTCGTGGAACTGCACCTCGGGGCGGAGCTTCAGCGTCCACGCGGTGAGCTCGGCGTTGGGCTCCATCGACTCGGCCAGGTAGGGCTCGACGGCACCGTCCGCGGTGCGCTGCATCAGCGGGTCGTAGATCGCGTAGGCGACGTTCGTGCCGGGCTGGTTGAACGTGCCCTCGCTCGGCAGCCAGCTGTTGGTCTCCGCCTCGAGCCCGACGGTGATCGAACCGCCGGTGACCGGGTCGCCGGCCTCGCCGACGTCGGAGACCGCGCCGGCCTCGGCGTCCCCGTTGCTGTCCTCGTCCCCACTGCCGCAGGCTGCGCTGCCCAGCAGGAGACCCACGAGGCCCGCGGAGACGAGGGCCCGCTTCCACGGCCCTCTCATCGGGCGCCGGTGTTGCTGCATGTCTTTACTCCTCGACCACGTTTGCGTGTCACCGCGACGGCGAGCCGGAGGCAGGCGCGTCGAGGCGCGGGCGCACGAAGCGCCTGGTCGAAGTGTCCCTGGGAGTGTGCGGAGAGTCATTGGGCGGCTCGCCACCGTGACGGACGGTCACCCCCGGCGGTCCGCACAGCAGGGTCGGTGTGCTAGTCCGGGCATGCCAGGGCGGCCCGGGCGAGGATCCGCCCGGGCCGCCGTGGTGTGTCAGGCGGTTACTCGGTCGACCAGACGTGGCCCCACATCGCGGTGCCGTCGGGCGTGCCGTTGCCCTCCGAGCCGTCCGGGAAGACCCATCCGTCGACGTTCTTCACGACGTCCCGCACCGCGATCACCGACAGCGTGCCGCCGGTGTAGGTGACGGGCACCTCCTCGGCCAGCACCAGGCTGATCGCCTCGGCGGCAGCCTTGCGCTCGTCGACGTCCGTCGTCGTGCGCATGATCGCCAGGTTCTCGTCGATCACCGGGTCGGTGAACTTGGTGACGTTCGGGATGCCGGGGGTGAAGGACCGGAAGAACACGTAGTACGGGTCACGGGCGGCGCCGTGCCGGGTGCAACCCGCGTCGTAGTCCCCGGCGATCACCTGCTGGGTGTAGGCCGACTGCTCGACCTGCTCCAGCTCGACCTGCATGCCCAGCGCGTTCCAGAACGACTGGTAGAGCTGGGACAGCTCGTTCAGGCTCGGGTCGGGCGGGCAGGTGTAGGTGAAGGAGATGTCCTCGCCGACCGGCTTCCCGTCGCTGCGCGCCGGGTCGTTCTTGTACTCGTCGTACAGCTCCTGGGCCTCCTCGGGGTCGTTCGTCGGCCACGCCTCGGCCGCCTCCTCCGAGTAGTACGGGTCGTTGGGCCCGAAGAACTGGGTGGACGGCGGGGTGAGCCCGGTGCCGCCCAGGACCTCGATCAGCGCGTCCTGGTCCAGCGCCAGCGCCATGGCCTTGCGCACCCGCACGTCGTCGAACGGCGCCTTGCCGGTGTTGATGTTCGAGCCACCGGTGTTGTTGCCCAGGAACTCGTAGTTGTCCACGCCGTCGACCTCGCGGGCCCGCGACACCGTGCTCTGCCGCAGCGACTGCAGCGCGTCGATGTCACCGCTCTGCAGGCTGGCCAGGCGGGTGTCCTCGTCGGGAATCGGCCGGAAGGTGATCTTGTCGAGGTGCGGCAGGCCCTCCTGCCAGTAGTTCTCGTTCTTCTCGACGATCAGCTGGCTGTCCCGCTGCCAGCTGACGAACCTGAACGGCCCGGTGCCGACCGGGTTCGAGCCGGCCTCTTCGCCGAACTGCGCTGCGGCGGTCGGCGAGAACGGCCAGCCGGCGGGGTCGGTCAGCAGGTCCGGGAAGGCCGCGTTCGGCGCCTTCAGGGTGTACGTGACGGTGAGGTCGTCCACGACGTCCAGCGTGACGTCGGCCAGGTCGGCCGCCAGCCTGGAGCCGGGCGCCTTCAGGTAGGTGTCGAACACGGTCTTCAGCGCCTGGCCGTTCAGCGGCGTGTCGTCGTGGAACTGCACGTCCGGGCGCAGCGTCAGGGTCCACGCGGTGAGCTCGGCGTTCGGCTCCATCGACTCGGCCAGGTAGGGCTTGACCTCGCCGTCGGGACTCCGCTTCATCAGCGGGTCGTAGATGGCGTACGCGACGTTGTAGCCAGGGTTGCCGAAGTTGGCGGCTCCAGGCAGCCAGCTGTTGGTCTCCGCCTCGAGTCCGACGGTGATCTCGCCGCCGTCGACCGGGTCACCGGCATCCGAGGCGTCGACGACCGCGCCCTCCTCGCCGCTGTCCCCACCGTCGGAACCGCAGGCCGCTGTCGCCATCAGCAGCCCGACGATGCCCGCGGAAGCGACGGCCCGACCTGTCCGGCGCCACCGTCCCGCCCAGTGCGAATGTTCGCGCAATGTGTCCACCCCTCGACGTTGCCTGCCGGCACGGCGGACGGCCCGGAACGGGCCACCCCCAGTGCGTGAGCGCTCTTCGCGCTGGCCGAAGTGTGCTCCATCACAGTGATGGGCGTCACTAGTCGTGCTGCCACCGTAACGAGGGGTCCGGTTAGGCGGACCGCACAACGGGGCTCAGGAACTGCCGGCGTCGCCGAGCACGGACGGGTCGAGCAGGCGGAGCGCCTCGACCGCCACGAACAACCGCGCCACGCTGCGCGGATCCTCCAGGGACTGGCCGCTGAGCTGCTCCAGGCGGGCCAGCCGGTTGCGCACCGTGTTCCGGTGGCAGAACAGCAGCCGGCCCGTCTCGGTCGAGTTGCCGTTGGTCGCGAGCCAGGTGGCCAGCGTGGCGAGCAGGGTCTGCTGCTCGGCGTCGGGCAGCTCCATCACCGCGCCGAGGAGCAGCCGGGAGACCTCCGTCGAGGTCTCGACCGACGACGCGAGCAGTGCGGCCACCGGGTCGTCGTCGATCGCCGTCACCCCGACGGCCCCCGCCGGCAGGCAGCGGCGGGCCACCATGGCCCGCGCCACCGCGGTGGAGGTCTGGAGCGCGTCGTCGTACGAACGACTCAGCCCGACGCGGCCGGCCGCGAGGGCGCCGAGCAGCTCGCGGATGGAGGTGACGGTCCGCCACTCCCCGATCGCGACGATGCCCACCGTGCCGTCGGCGGTCGTGCGCCAGGCCGAGCGCACACCGTGGCCGGCCAGGAACTCCTCGACGCCGGGGAGCGCGGGCGCGCCGGCCGCCACCGGCTCCGCCGAGACCGCCACGTAGGGGCCCTCCTCGGGCAGCCCGAGCCGGACCAGGCTCCCCCCGAGACGGGACCACTCCCCCAGCCGCCCGTCCACCAGGGCGTCGAGCAGGACGCGCCGCCGCTCGCGGTCGGCGTCGAGCAGCGCGGTGAGCCCTGCATCGTGACCGCGGGCGAGCTCGCCGGCCTGCTCGTCGAGCACCGCCCAGAGGGCGACCGACTCCTGCAGGCAGGCGGCCATCTCCTCGGGGGGGCGCGCGGCCGCACGGCCGGCCACCGCACCCCACACGGCCGCCGTCACCGTCCGGAGCCC
>JBEPZM010000035.1:0-17336 GCA_041640835.1 Blastococcus sp. | reverse complement strand
CCCGCGCGCCGCCGCACGCCCCGCCTGGCCGCGGTCCGCCGGCTCCCCCACCCGCCCGGCCGCCGGGCACCGATGTGGTTCGCGGCCCTGGTGATCGGCGCACTGATCGCCGGCGCCCCGTCGGTCCTGGGCGGCGACCCCGAGACGGTCAGCGTCACCGCCTCCGACCTGGGCCTGGGCACCGCCCCGGACCACAGCTTCAGCGGCGGGCTCGACGACGCCGGGGTCCGCCGCGGGATCACCGAGGCCGAGGCCCAGGCCCGTCTCGGCGAACTGGCCGCCTCCCGCGCCGCCCGCCAGCCCACGACGGTCCTGCCGGTCAGCGGCCGGCTGACGACCTGCTTCTGCAAGCGCTGGGGCACCATGCACTACGGCCTGGACCTGGCCGCCCCCCTCGGCACGCCGATCTACGCGGCCTCCGACGGCGTGGTGCTCAAGGCCGGTCGCGCCTCCGGTTACGGCAACGCCGTCTACATCCAGGACGCCGACGGCAACGTGCACATCTACGGGCACATGCGCTACTACAGCGTCGCGGCCGGCGACATCGTGCACGCCGGCGACCAGATCGCGAAGGTCGGCAACGAGGGCCAGTCCACCGGCCCGCACCTGCACTACGAGATCCACCGCGGGAGCATGACCGGCAAGCCCACCGACCCCAAGGTCTGGCTCGCCGACCGAGGTGTTGAGGTCTAAGGCCGGAGGAGCGGGGGCCCGGAGGGTTCCCCGACGAAGGTCTTGGAGCCGCCCTGCGAGGTGCCGCGAGGAGCGGGGACCCGGAGGGTTCCCCGACGACCGGCAGGGCCGGCTCAGCGCAACGGGGGGACGGCTCGTGGCCGCGGTGTCCGCCGGAGGCGGACGAGTGTCACAGCTTGACGAGCGGGGCGTAGCGCAGGACGAGGCGCTTGGTGCCGCCGGAGCCGAAATCGACCGTGGCCTGGGCCTTGTCGCCCGCGCCGGTCACCTCGACCACCGTGCCGAGACCGAAGGCGTCGTGGCTGACGCGGTCGCCCACGTCCACCGAGATGATCGGCCGGTTCCCGACGCCGCCGCGCAGCCCGCCGGTGGACAGGCCGGTGGCCGCCACCCGGGTCTGCGCCGACTTGTAGCCGGTGGACGGCACGGGCGCCGGGTCCAGCCGCTCCCAGTGGATGGTCTCGGCCGGGATCTCGTCCAGGAACCGGGACGGCGGGTTGTAGGCCGGCTGCCCCCAGCTGGTGCGCACCGTGGCCCGGGAGATGAACAGCCGCTGCTGGGCGCGGGTGATGCCCACGTAGGCCAGCCGGCGCTCCTCCTCGAGCTCGCGGGGATCGCCCAGCGCGCGCAGGTGCGGGAAGACGCCGTCCTCGAGGCCGGTCAGGAAGACGACCGGGAACTCCAGGCCCTTCGCGGTGTGCAGCGTCATCATCGTGACCACGCCGGCGTCGTCGCCGGTGACCGGGATCTGGTCGGCGTCGGCGACCAGCGAGACCTGCTCGAGGAAGTCGGTGACCGTGCCGTCCGGGTTGGCCGCCTCGAACTCGGCGGCCACGGAGATGAGCTCGTTGAGGTTGTCGACCCGCCCCTCGTCCTGCGGGTCGGTGCTCGCCTGCAGCTCGGCGAGGTAGCCGGTGCGGTCGAGGATGCTCTCCAGCAGCGCGGCCGGACCGGAGCCGGTCTCCACGAGCTGCTCGAACTCCTCGAGCAGCGCCACGAACTCCTGGATCGATTTCAGCGAGCGGGTGGCGAGCTCGCCCACCTCGGAGCAGCGGCGCAGGGCCGAGGCGAACGGGATCCGCTCGCGGTCGGCGAAGTTCTCGATGCAGGCCTCGGCCCGCTCGCCGATCCCGCGCTTGGGGGTGTTGATCACCCGGCGCAGGCTGACGATGTCGGTCGGGTTCGCGACCACCTTGAGGTAGGCCAGCGCGTCGCGGACCTCCTTGCGCTCGTAGAAGCGCACCCCGCCGACGACCTTGTAGGGCATGCCGACCCGGATGAACACCTCCTCGAACACGCGGGAGGCGTTGTTGGTCCGGTAGAAGACCGCGATGTCCTTGGGCTGGGCCGCGCCCTCGTCGACCAGCGCGTCGATCTGCTCGGCGACCCACGCCGCCTCGTCGTGCTCGTTGTCGGCGACGTAGCCCTCGATCAGCTCGCCGTCACCGGAGTCGGTCCACAGGTTCTTGGGCCGGCGGCCGGTGTTCTTGGCGATGACCGTGTTCGCGGCCTTGAGGATGCGCTGCGTGGAGCGGTAGTTCTGCTCGAGCAGGATCGTCGTCGCCTGCGGGTAGTCGCGCTCGAACTCGTCGATGTTGCGGATCGTCGCGCCGCGGAAGGCGTAGATCGACTGGTCGGCGTCGCCGACGACGCACAGCTCGGCCATCGGGACCGGGCCCTCGCCGGTGCCGACCAGCTCGCGGACCAGCATGTACTGCGCGTGGTTGGTGTCCTGGTACTCGTCGACCAGCACGTGGCGGAACCGGCGCCGGTAGTGCTCGGCGACGTCGGGGAACGCCTGCAGCAGGTGCACGGTGTTCATGATCAGGTCGTCGAAGTCCATCGCGTGCGCCTGGCGCAGCCGCTGCTGGTACAGCGTGTAGGCCTGCGCGAGCACCTTCTCCGGCGGCGTCCCCGGGACGAAGCTCTCCTCGTCGACGAGCTCGTTCTTCAGGTTCGACACCTGCGCGGCGAGGCTGCGGCCCGGGAAGCGCTTGGCGTCGAGCTCGAGGTCGCGGGCGACCATGGTCATGAGCCGGACCGAGTCGCCCTGGTCGTAGATCGTGAACGAGGACTTCAGGCCCAGCTTGGCTGCCTCGGCGCGCAGGATGCGCACGCACATCGAGTGGAACGTCGAGACCCACATCGCCCGGGCGCGCGGACCGACGAGGTGCGCCACCCGCTCCTTCATCTCGCCGGCGGCCTTGTTGGTGAAGGTGATCGCCAGGATCTCGCCGGGCTGGGTGTGCCGGGCGCCGAGCAGGTAGGCGATGCGGTGCGCCAGCACCCGGGTCTTGCCCGAGCCGGCGCCGGCGACGATGAGCAGCGGGCCGCCCTCGTGGACCACTGCCTGCCGCTGGGGGCCGTTGAGCCCGGCGAGCATGCGGTCCAGCTCCCGGCCCAGGGACCCGGGGGCGGAACGCTGGAGTGCGGCTGTACCGGGGAGGGCCTGCTGGACGCTGCTCATAGCCACATCACTGTAAGCCGGACGGGTGACGCTTCCGTCCGGCTGTGGCAGACTCCTCGACGTGCTCTCCACGACGATCAGCCCTCTGACGGTTGATTTTGCCTACGGCCACCGGGTTCCGGTCGCCGTCACCGCTGGCTGAGCACAGCCGCACCAGACGCCCCGGGCCACAGGCTCCGGGGCGTTTCTCGTTCCGGGGCCGGTCCACCGAAACCTCTGAAGGACGACAGATGAGCCCCGCCACCTCCTCCCCCGCCGCCGTCACCGGCTCCGACGTCGACCGGATCGGCGAGCTGCGCGAGCAGATCGACGCCTGCGACGCCGCGATCATCGAGCTCGTCCAGCGACGGCTGGCCATCTCCCAGGAGGTCGGCGTCGTCCGCAAGGCCTCCGGCGGCACCCGGCTGAACCTGGCCCGCGAGCAGCAGGTGCTCGCCCGGTTCCAGACCGCCCTCGGCGCCGACGGCGCGGCGCTGGGCATGCTGCTGCTCCGGCAGGGCCGCGGCCGGCTCTGAGCCGCCGTCCGGTCAGAGCCAGGCGCGCCAGACCAGCGAGTCGTCGTCGCTGAGCGCCGCGGTCTCCAGGACGTCACCCGGGCAGCGCTCGCGCAGCTCCGCACCGAGCGCGTGCGCCAGCTCGAGCGCCGCCTCCAGGTCCGCGGCCTCGCACTCGGTGGACGCGCGCAGCGCGGCACGGTCGGGCTCGCGCCAGACGCGGAGCTCCTCGTCACCGGGCCGCAGCCCCGCGGCGACGGTCTCGACGGTGGCGTCGTCGACGGCGGTGGTGGCCCGCAGCACGGCGTAGACGGTGAAGGTCGGCACCCGGCGAGTCTGCCCGATGTCACATGATGATCTCCGTGGAGAACTCCCGCCCGGGCCCGACGAGCGACCCCCTCGACACCTTCGACGCGCACCGGCGGCTGCTGTTCTCGGTCGCCTACCAGATGCTGGGCAGCGTCGCGGACGCCGAGGACACCGTGCAGGACGCCTGGCTGCGCTGGTCGGCGGCCGACCGCGGCGACGTCGAGGATCCCCGCGCCTACCTGGTGCAGGTGACCACCCGGCTCGCGATCGACCGGTCCGGGACGGCGCGGGCCCGCCGCGAGAGCTACGTCGGCCCGTGGCTGCCCGAGCCGCTGCTCACCGGCCGCAGCACGGTCGCCGCCGCCCCCGCCCCGGCCGATCCGACGGACGCCGCGGAGCTGGGCGAGCAGGTGTCGATGGCCGTGCTGGTCGTCCTCGAGACCCTCACCCCCGCCGAGCGCGCGGTGTTCGTGCTCCGCGAGGTGTTCGGTCTGCCGGTGGCCGAGGTCGCCGAGGCGCTGGGCCGCAGCGAGGCCGCCGTCCGGCAGATGGCGCACCGGGCACGCGAGCACGTGCAGGCCCGGCGTCCCCGGTTCGACACCGACCGGCGCGCCCAGCGGGAGGTCACCGAGCGGTTCCTGGCCGCGTGCGCCGGCGGGGACATGGCGGCGCTGCTCGACGTGCTGGCTCCCGACGCGGTCCTGATCAGCGACGGCGGCGGCAAGGTGTCGGCCGCACTCCGGCCGATCACCGGCGCGGACAAGGTGGCCCGCTTCTCGCTCGGCATCGCCGCGCAGGGCCTGGCGCTGCCCGACCTCCGGATCGAGATCGTCGAGGTCAACGGCTCCCCGGCGGTCGTGGTCTGGTCCGGCGACGAGCCCCAGATGACGATGTCGCTGGTCGTGGCCGGCGGCCGGGCCGAGCAGGTGCTCGTGGTGCGCAACCCCGACAAGCTCGCCCGCCTCTCCGTAGGCTCCGACGGGTGACCGCCGCCCTCCCCCCGCGCCCTGCCGAGCACGTCGAGCGCGTGCTCTGCGTCCTGGCCCACCCCGACGACGTCGACTTCGGCTCCGCCGGGACGGTGGCGACCTGGACGGCCGCCGGCACCGAGGTCACCTACTGCATCGTGACCGACGGCGACGCCGGCGGGTTCGACGAGACGCCGCGCGACCAGATGGGCCCGCTGCGGCAGGCCGAGCAGCGCGCCGCGGCCAAGGAGGTCGGCGTCGAGGACGTCCGCTTCCTCGGCTACCCCGACGGCCGGCTGGAGCTCACGCTCGGCCTGCGCCGCGACATCAGCCGGGTGATCCGGCAGGTGCGCCCGCAGCGGGTGCTCACCAGCTCGCCGGAGCGGTTCTGGGAGCGCATCGGTGCCAGCCACCCCGACCACATGACGGTCGGCGAGTCCGCGCTGCGCGCCGTCTACCCCGACGCCCGCAACCCGTTCGCCTTCCCCGAACTGCTCGCTGACGAGGGCCTGGAGGCCTGGACGGTTTCGGAGGTGTGGCTGGGCGCCAGCCCGCGCGCCGACCACGCCGTCGACGTCACCGAGGTCGTCGACCGCAAGTTCGCCGCGCTCCGGTCGCACGTCACCCAGGTGAGCCACCAGCCCGACGGCCAGCTCGAGGAGTTCGTCGGCGGCTGGATGCGCCAGACGGCGCAGCGGTTCGGTCTGCCCGAGGGCCGCATGGCCGAGGCCTTCCACGTCGTCCACACCGACTGAGCGCTCAGATCCACCGGGCTCGGCGGTCCCTTCCACGACGGGACGACGAGGAGGCGGCATGGACCAGGCGGAGCGCATCGCGGCGGCGGTGACCGGGGCGGTGGCCGACGGGCAGGTGCCCGGCGCGGCCTGGCGGGTGGACCGGCACGGCGAGGTGCTCTCCCGGGGCTCCGCGGGCGACGGGATCGGTCCGGACACGGTGTTCCGCCTGTCGTCGACGACGAAGCCGGTCATCGCCGCGGCGGCGATGGCACTGCTCGACGACGGCCTGCTCGAGCTGGACCAGCCGGTCGACGACCTGCTGCCGGAGCTGGCCGACCGGCGGGTCCTCGTCGACGCCTCTGACGCGGCCGCCGGCACGGTGGCTGCCGGCCGGTCGATCACCGTGCGCGACGTGCTCACCTTCCGGCTGGGGCTGGGGCTGGACTTCACCGCGCCGTGGCCGTCCCCGACGGTGACGGCGCTCGGCGAGGCGGGGCTGCCCGTCGGCCCACCGGCCCCGCAGGCCGCTCCGCCGCCGGACGAGTGGCTGCGGCTGCTCGGCGCCGTCCCGCTGGCCCACCAGCCCGGCGAGCGCTGGCTGTACCACGTCGGCGCCAGCGTCCTGGGGGTGCTGATCGCCCGCGCGGCCGGCCGGCCGCTCCCCGAGGTGCTCGCCGAGCGGGTGCTCCGGCCGCTGGGCATGGACGGCACGGGCTTCGGGGTGCCGCCGTCCGCCCGCGACCGGCTGGTCCCGCACTGGACGCCGCCCGGCCCCGACGGCCGGCGGGAGGTCTACGACGCCGCCGACGGCCAGTGGGCGCGGCCGCCCGCCTTCCCCGACGGCGGTGACGGCCTGGTGTCGACGGTGGACGACCTGTCCGCCTTCGCCCGGATGCTGCAGACCGGCGGCCGCTCGCCCGACGGCGGCCCGGTACTCACCGAGGAGTCGGTGCGCGCGATGACCACCGAGCAGGTGGGCCCGGTCGACGACGAGGGCGGCGGCTGGGGCCTGGGGATCGGCGTGCGGATCACCGACGAGCCCGGCGGCCGGCACGCCGGCTCCTACGGCTGGGACGGCGGGCTGGGCAGCTCGTGGTGGGCCGACCCGGTCACCGGCGTCAGCGCCGTGCTGCTCACCGACCAGATGTGGGCCTCCCCGCAGCCGCCGCCGCTGTTCGACGCCTTCCGCTCCGCCGCCTTCGCGATGTAGCGGTGTCGTGCCGAGTGGGGCCCGGAGGGTTCCGCGCAGGCGCGACGGACGCGCTCGTCGCAGCCGGGGACGGCTCCTGGCCGCGGTGTCGTCCGGAGGACGACGATGTCATAGCAAGCGGTTCGTGGCGGCCCAACGGGTGAGCTCGTTGCGGTTGGACAGCTGCAGCTTGCGCAGCACGTTGGAGGCGTGGGACTCGACGGTCTTCACCGAGATGAACAGCCGCGAGCCGATCTCCCGGTAGGTGTAGCCGCGGGCGAGCAGCTGCATGACCTCGCGTTCGCGGGCGCTGAGCAGGTCCAGCCCCGGGTCGGTCGCCTCCTCCGCGGGGACAGGCGCGGCACCGGCGGCGGAGAAGGCGTCCAGCACGAACCCGGCCAGCCGGGGGCTGAAGACGACGTCGCCGTCGGCCACCCGCCGCACGGCGTCGAGGAGGTCGGGGCCGGAGATCGTCTTGGTGACGTAGCCCTTGGCGCCCGCCCGGATCACCGCGATGACGTCCTCCGCGGCGTCGGACACCGAGAGCGCCAGCCACTTCACGTCCGGCAGCTCCGCGCGCAGCGTCTCGAGCACGGCGCGGCCGCCGCCCCCGGGCAGGTGCACGTCGAGCAGGACGACGTCGGGACGGGTGGCCCGGATGCCCTCGACCGCGGTCGCCACGTCCGGCGCCTCGCCCACGAAGTCGACGTCGTCGCCGAGCTCCGCGCGCACGCCGGCGCGCACCATCGCGTGGTCGTCGACCAGGAAGACCCTCGTCACGAGCCCACCAACGGCAGTTCGAGTTCCACTTCGGTCCCCTCTCCGGGGGCGGAGCGCACGTGCGCCGTCCCGCCCAGGCGTGTGATGCGGCCGGTGACCGAGTCGCGCAGGCCCCGCCGGTCCGAGGGGACGGCGTCGGGGTCGAAGCCGGCGCCGCGGTCGCGCACGAACACCGAGACCCGGGTCGGCGTCACCTCGGTGTACAGGTCGGCGGCGGTGACCCCGGAGTGCTTGGCCACGTTGACCAGCGCCTCGCGGGTGGCCGCACCGAGCGCGGCCAGCGCGTCGTCGACCGGGGCGTCGCCGACGACGACGTGGTCCACGACCAGGGCGTGGTCGCCCTCCACTTCGGCCACCATGCCGGCGACCAGCCCCGCCCAGGTGCCGCCCTCGCGGACCACCTTCGGGTCGTAGAGCCAGGCGCGCAGCTCCCGCTCCTGGCTGCGGGCCAGCCGGTTGACCGCCTGCTGGTCCTCGGCGTGCCGCTGGATCAGCGCCAGCGTCTGCAGCACGGAGTCGTGCAGGTGCGCGGCGACGGCGGCGCGCTCCTCGACGCGGATCCGGGCAGCGCGCTCCTCGTCGCGGGAGTCCAGCAGCCGGCGCCACAGCGGGGCCGTGGCCAGGACCAGCCCGGTGAGCACGACCAGGGTGGCGGCGAACCCGTTGCGGGCGTTGGCCAGCTGCCCCGTCGTCGCGAGGAGGGTCACCAGCCCGGCGCCGGCCAGCACCACGCCTCCGGCCAGGGTCCAGCGGGTGCCGGCGACGGCGAGGGTGCGGTCGTTGTCCAGCTGCCGCCAGATGACCGTGATCCCGGCCGCCACCAGCACCAGCGGCAGGATGACGACGCTGTTGTTCCAGCGCGTGAGCCCGCTGAGCAGGCTGACCGCCACCAGCCCGAGGACGACCGTCGCGACCCACTGCCGCGCACCGGACGGCCGCCAGCCCTCGATCGGGGGGGCGCCCTCGGGTTCGTCGCCCGGCGCGGCCACGGGCATGGTCAGCCACAGCAGGGCGTAGGCCGCGATCCCGATGCCCGTCGTCGCCAGCAGGGCGAAACCCACCCGCACCAGCAGCGGGTCCTGCCGCAGGTGGGCGGCCGTGCCCGCCGCGACCCCGGCGATGGCCCGCCCCGACCGCGGGCGCACCAGCGGCGGGCGCGGCGGCGCCGAGGACAGGGTGGTCGTCACACCGATGATCGTCGCACCGCGTCGTGCGCAACCGGTACCGGTGATCACCCCCGGAGCGGAACCAGGGTCGGTTGGGGGCCTTCCCTGATGGTCCGGAGCCGCGACGGTCGGCAGTCTCGGTGCCATGACATCGGCAACCCCTCCTCCGCCACCGGCGCCGCCGCTCGAGCCGCCGGCCTGGCAACCGCCTCCGCCGCCCCTCGGCCCCGTCGCCCGGCCCCAGCTGCGCCGCAGTCGCAGCGACAAGGTGATCGGTGGCGTCGGCGGCGGGCTGGCCGAGTACAGCGGCATCGACGCCCTGCTGTGGCGGGTCGGCTTCGTCGCGCTGGCACTGGCCGGCGGCACCGGCGTCCTCGTCTACCTGCTGCTGTGGCTGCTCATGCCGGCCGACTCCACCCGCCCGGACGCCCTGGCCGGGCCGCGTCCCCCGGCGGGGCCGCGCTCCCCGGTGCCGGGCGTGACCCTCGCCGGCGTGCTGATCGTGGTCGGCGTGCTGGCCCTGGTCGCCCGGTTCACCGACTGGGACCTCGACGCCACCGTCTTCCTCGGCGGCGGCCTGCTGGTGGTCGGCGCCGGGCTCGTCGTCGCCTCCTTCACCGGGGGCCGCACCGCCCGCGGCGCGCTCATCGCCCTGGGCGCCGTCCTCTCGCTGGCGCTGATCGCCGCCGAGTCGGTGCCGTGGGACAAGGCCGGGGGCGGGTTCGGTGACCGCACCTTCGCGCCCAGCAGCGCCGCCGAGGTGCGGTCGGTCTACGACGGCGGGGTCGGGGACATGACCGTCGACCTGTCCGACGTCGACGTCAGCGATCTGGACGAGCCCATCCGCACGAAGGTCGACCACGGGCTCGGCGACGTCGAGATCGTGCTCCCCCGCGACGCCGACGTGCAGGTGACCGTCGACTCCGGGATGGGCGAGGTCAGCATCTTCGGCCGCGACGGGCTCACCGACGGCACGTTCGGCGGCACCGGCTCCGGCGCGTGGGTCGGCGACGACGAGTTCGAGATCATCCTGGACGTCGACGCCGGCGTCGGGAACGTGGAGGTGACCCGTGGCTGACTGGCAGGCAGTGACCCCGCTGGAGACCGAGGACGGCACGCCTCCGCGCCGCCGCCGGCCCGATCTCGGCGCCCTGATCCCCGGGCTGGTCTTCATCGCCCTGGCGATCGTGCTCATGTCCCCGGCCGACCTGCCGGAGGAGCTGTTCGACGGCGTGCTGGCGTGGATCGTGGTGATCGTCGCCGGGATCGCGCTGATGGTGAGCGAGCTGCGGCGGTCGCGCCGCCGCCGCTAGACACCCGCAGCAGAGGGCCCGGGGAGCGATCCGCTCCCCGGGCCCTGTCGCGTCGCGGGAACCGGGACGGGCCCCCGGGCGTCGAGCAGTGCATGCGCCGCCTCCTCCTGCTCGCCGCGGTGCTGGCGCTCACCGCCTGCGGGACGGACTCCGCCTCGGACGGTCCCGATGTCACCGGCGAGTGGCAGCTGGCGTCCGGGACGGCCCTCGGCGCGGAGCTGCTCCTCCCTCCCGGGGCCACCGCCACCCTGGCCCTCTCCGGTGGGGAGGCGAACGGGACGGCGTTCTGCAACCGTTTCTTCGCCTCCTACGAGCTGGACGGGTCGTCCTTCTCGTTCGGCGACATCGGCAGCACCATGATGGGCTGCGAGCCCGACGTGATGGCCGCCGAGACCACCTACCTGGCCGCGCTCGACGCCGTCGACACCGCGGTGCTGGACGGCGGCGACCTGCTGCTCACCGGTGCCGGCGTCGAGCTGCGGTTCGGGCCGGTCCCGGTGGTGCCGGACAGCCCGCTGGAGAACACCCGCTGGGTGCTGGAGTCGCTGATCGACCGGGAGACGGCGTCCTCGACGCTCGGCGCGCCCGCCGTGCTGCTGCTGGGCGCCGACCGCCGCGCCGAGGCCGCCACCGGGTGCCGGACGCTCACCGCCACCTGGCTGCTGGAGGACGACGCGCTGGTGCTCGACGACCTGCTCGCCGACGGCACCGACTGCCCGCCCGACCTGGCGCGGCAGGACGAGCACGTGACCGCGGTGCTCCAGGCGGGTCCGGCCGTCGAGGTCGTCGAGGACCGGCTGACGCTCACCGCCCCCGACGGCCGCGGCCTGGTCTACCGCGCCGAGGCCTGAGCCGCGACCCCTGCACAGAAGCGCAGCGTCCGCGACCACAGCAGCGACGTCGCCGCGGCGTCGTACTCGGCGGGCAGGCTGGGGTCGGTGAAGAGGTGACCGGACACCGGGTACTCGAACACCTCGACCGGAGCGGGGGCGACGTCGCGCAGGAAGGCGTCGTCCCACTCGCGGTTGCGGAGGGGATCGCCGGCGGCCACGTGCAGCTGCACCGGCAGCCCGTCCGGCCAGGCGACGGCTCCGAGCACCGCCAGCGGCAGCGCGCCGGAGACCAGCACCACGCCCGCGCAGCCGCCCTGGGTCGCCACGTGCTCCGCCATCCCCGCCCCGTTGGAGAAGCCGGCTGCGACGAACCCGTCGGGCAGGTCCGCGACGCCGGCCACCGCGGCGGCCATCAGCGCGGGGAAGCCGATCCGCTCGACGTGGGCGCCGGCCTCGGCGTAGTCGTCGAAGACGCGTCCGCCGTACTGGTCGACGACGCGCACGTCGTGGCCGGCGGCACGCAGCCGGTCCGCCGCGTCGAGGACGCCCGGACGGACGCCGAGCACGGAGTGGAAGAGCGCGATCTGAGTCATGGGAGCACCCTGTCGCGCTCCTGGTGACACCGTGCTGTCACCGTCTCTGTCACCATTTCCCCCGTGAACCGCACCGACCGCCTGCACGCCGTCTCCGAGGAGCTGCGCCGGGCCGGTCGCCGTGGCCGGACGGCCCAGCGGCTGGCGGACTGGCTCGAGGTCTCGCCGCGCACGATCAAGCGGGACGTCGCCGCGCTGCAGCAGGCCGGCGTCCCCATCTGGGCGTCCGCGGGCCCTGGCGGCGGCTACGTCCTGGACGCCACGGGCTCCCTGCCGCCGGTGAACCTGACGCCCGCGCAGGCAGTCGCGGTCGCGGTGGCTCTGGCCGGCGCCCCCGACGCGCCGTTCGCCGTCGATGCCAGGGCGGGGCTGGAGAAGATCCTCGACGTGCTCGGCCCGGGCGCACGGGCCGACGCCGAGCGGCTCGGTGCCCGGGTGTGGGTCCGCGGCACGGAGCACCGCCGGCCGCCGGCCGCCACCGTGGTCGAGGAGGCCGTGCTGCGCCGCCGGGTGCTGTCCATCCGCTACCGGAACGGTGCCGGCGTGACGTCGCGACGCCGCGTGGAGCCGGTCTTCCTGGCCCGCATGACAGACCACTGGTACCTGGCCGCGTGGTGCCGCGAACGGCAGGGCCCGCGCTGGTTCCGCTGGGACCGGATCGAGGACGCGGACCTGACGAGCGAGCCCGCGCCGGACCGGGATCCGTCGGTGTTCGGCACGCCGCCCGAGGACGCGCACAGGGTGCGCGGCCCCGTCGTCCCCTAGACCGTCACTCCCACTCGATGGTGCCCGGCGGCTTGCTGGTGACGTCGAGGGTGACCCGGTTGACCTCGGCCACCTCGTTGGTGATCCGCGTGGAGATCTTCGCCAGCACGTCGTAGGGCAGCCGGGTCCAGTCCGCGGTCATGGCGTCCTCGCTGGACACCGGCCGCAGCACGATCGGGTGCCCGTAGGTGCGGCCGTCGCCCTGCACCCCGACCGAGCGCACGTCGGCCAGCAGCACGACCGGGCACTGCCAGATCTCCCGGTCCAGCTTGGCGGCGGTCAGCTCGGCGCGGACGATCGCGTCGGCCTTGCGCAGGATGTCCAGGCGCTCCTGGGTCACCTCGCCGACGATCCGGATGCCGAGGCCCGGGCCCGGGAAGGGCTGGCGCCACACCATCGACTCGGGCAGCCCGAGCTGGATGCCGACCTCGCGCACCTCGTCCTTGAACAGCGTGCGCAGCGGCTCGACCAGGGCGAACTGCAGGTCCTCGGGCAGGCCGCCGACGTTGTGGTGGCTCTTGATGTTCGCCGTCCCGGAGCCGCCGCCGGACTCGACGACGTCGGGGTAGAGCGTGCCCTGCACGAGGAAGTCGACTGATCCGCCGTGCTCCTTCGCGTCGCCGACGACGTCGAGCGCCGCCTGCTCGAAGACGCGGATGAACTCGCGGCCGATGATCTTCCGCTTCTGCTCGGGGTCGGAGACCCCGGCCAGCGCGCCCAGGAACTGCTCGCGGGCGTCGACGACCCGCAGGTCGACCCCGGTGATCGCGACGAAGTCCCGCTCGATCTGCTCGGTCTCGCCCTCGCGCATCAGCCCGTGGTCGACGTACACGCAGGTCAGCCGGTCACCGATGGCGCGCTGCACCATGGCCGCGGCGACGGCGGAGTCGACGCCGCCGGACAGCGCGCACAGCGCCCGGCCCTCGCCGACCTGGGTGCGGATCCGCTCGACCTGCTCCTCGACGACGTTGGCTATCGTCCAGGTCGGCTCGAGGCCGGCGATGTCGAAGAGGAAGTGCTCGAGCACCGTCTGCCCGTGCGCGGTGTGCCGCACCTCGGGGTGGAACTGGACGCCGGCGAGCCTGCGGTCCACGTCCTCGAACGCCGCGACCGGGGCGCCGCTGGAGGTGGCGGTGACGGTGAAGCCGGGCGGGGCCGCGCTGACGGCGTCCCCGTGGCTCATCCAGACGTTCTGCTCCAGCGGCAGGTCGCCGAACAGCCGGCCCTCGGTGGTGACGGTCAGCGGGGTGCCGCCGTACTCGCGGTCGCCGGTGCGGGCCACCGTGCCACCGAGCGAGGCGGCCATGGCCTGAAAGCCGTAGCAGATGCCGAAGGCCGGGACGCCGGACTCGAACAGCGTCGGGTCGACCTGCGGGGCCTCGGGCGCGTACACGCTGGAGGGCCCGCCGGACAGCACGATCGCCGCCGGCTTGCGGGCGACGATCTCCTCGGCGGGAACCTCGCAGGAGACGATCTCGGAGTAGACCCCGGCCTCGCGGATCCGCCGGGCGATCAGCTGCGCGTACTGGGCGCCGAAGTCGACGACGAGGACGGTGGGGAAGTCCATCAGTCCTCGGACCCGCCGATCACCAGGTCCACGCGCTGGAACTCCTTGAGGTCCCGGTAGCCGGTCTTGGCCATCGTTCGGGCCAGGGCGCCGAACAGGTTGGTGCGGCCGTCGGCGGACTCCGCAGCCCCGAGCAGCACGTCGTGCAGCGATCCCACTGGCTCGACCGGGGCCGACGTCGTCCCGCGCGGCAGGCGCGGGTGCGCCGCCACCGAGTCCCACCAGATGCCGCCGCCGGGCGCCTCCGCGGCCACCCGCAGCGGCTCGCCGAGCTGGACGGCGTCGGCACCGCAGGCCAGCGCGCGGGCGATGGCCCCGCTGGTCTCGATCCGGCCGTTGGCGATGACGTGCACGTAGCGGCCGCCGGTCTCGTCCAGGTAGTCCCGGCGGGCCGCGGCGGCGTCGGCGATCGCGCTGGCCAGCGGCACGCGGATGCCCATGACGGCGTCGGTCGTGGAGAAGCTGTCGGCGCCGACGCCGACGATGACGCCGGCCGCTCCGGTGCGCATGAGGTGCAGCGCGGTCGTGTAGTTCGCCGCGCCGCCCACGATCACCGGGACGTCGAGGTCGGCGATGAACTCCTTGAGGTTGAGCGCGTCGCCGTTGCTCGTCACGTGCTCGGCCGAGACGATCGTCCCCTGGATGACCAGCAGGTCGACGCCGGCCGCCAGGATCGTCGGCGCCAGCTGCACGGTGTGCTGCGGCGAGACGCGGACGGCGGTGGTGACGCCGGCGTCGCGCATCTCGCGGATCCGGTCGGCGATCAGCTCGGGCCTGACCGGCTCGCTGTAGACCTGCTGCAGCAGCGACACCGGGGGCGCCCCGCCGTCGGCGGCCTCGCGCAGCTTCCGGTAGACCGGCAGCGGGTCCTCGTAGCGGCCCCACAGGCCCTCGGCGTTGAGCACGCCCAGGCCGCCGGCCTCGCCCACCGCGATCGCCGTCGCCGGGCTGACCACTGCGTCCGACGGGCTGGTGACCAGCGGGATGCCGAAGCGGAAGGCGTCGATCTGCCAGGCGGTCGAGACGTCGTCGACGTCGCGGGTGCGCCGCGAGGGGACGATCGAGACCTCGTCGAGGTCGTAGCCGCGGCGGGCGAAGCGGTTGAGCCCGATCTCGACGGTGTCGCGTGCGCTCATGGTCAGCGCCCCCGGTAGTTCGGGGCTTCGACGGTCATCTGGATGTCATGCGGGTGGCTCTCGACCAGCCCGGCCGACGTGATGCGGGTCAGCTGTCCGCGCTCCTTGAGGTCGTCGATGGTGGCGGCGCCCGCGTAGCCCATGGAGGCCTGCAGTCCGCCGACGAGCTGGTGGGCGACGCCGGAGAGCGCGCCCCGGTAGGGCACCTGGCCCTCGATGCCCTCGGGGACGAGCTTGTCGTCGGAGAGGACGTCGTCGGCGAAGTACCGGTCACGGCTGAACGACTGGTTGCCGCGCTTCTGCATCGCGCCCAGCGAGCCCATGCCGCGGTAGGTCTTGTACTGCTTGCCGTTCATGAAGACCAGCTCGCCCGGCGCCTCCTCGACCCCGGCGAACAGGCCACCGATCATCACGGTGTCCGCGCCCGCGACCAGGGCCTTGGCGATGTCGCCGGAGTACTGCAGGCCGCCGTCGGCGATGACCGGGATGCCGGCCGGGCCGGCCGCCAGCCACGCCTCGTAGATCGCGCTGACCTGCGGGACGCCGACGCCGGCGACCACGCGGGTGGTGCAGATGGAGCCGGGACCGACGCCGACCTTGACCGCGTCGGCACCGGCGTCGATGAGCGCCTGGGCGCCCGCGCGGGTCGCGATGTTGCCGCCGACGACCTCGATGCCGTTGTCGCCGCCGAAGTCCTTCTTGACCCGGGCGACCATCTCGAGGACGGCGCGCTGGTGGCCGTGCGCGGTGTCGACGACGAGCACGTCCACGCCGGCGTCGACCAGCAGGCCGGCCCGCTTGTAGGCGTCCTCGCCCACGCCGAGCGCGGCGCCGACGACGAGGCGGCCGTTCGCGTCCTTGGTGGAGAGCGGGTACTGGTCGCGCTTGACGAAGTCCTTGACGGTGATCAGCCCGCGTAGCCGGCCGGCCTCGTCGACCAGCGGCAGCTTCTCGACCTTGTGCTTGGAGAGCAGCTGCAGCGCGGTGTCGGCGTCGACGCCGACCGGGGCGGTGATCAGCGGCATCGGGGTCATGACGTCGCGGACGAGGCGGCTGTAGTCGGTCTCGAACCGCATGTCGCGGTTGGTCACGATGCCGACCAGCACGCCGTCGGCGTCGACGACCGGCGCGCCGGAGATGCGGTACCGCGCGGAGAGCGCGTCAACCTCGGCGAGGGTGTTCTCGGGCGAGCAGGTGACCGGGTTGGTGACCATGCCGGCCTCGGAGCGCTTCACCAGGTCGGCCTGGCCCGCCTGGTCCTCGGCGGAGAGGTTGCGGTGCAGCACCCCCATGCCACCGACGCGGGCCATCGCGATCGCCATCCGCGACTCGGTGACGGTGTCCATGGCGCTGGACAGCAGCGGCACGGCGAGCCGGATGCGCCGGGTCACCCGGCTGCTGGTGTCCACCTCGGCGGGGACGACGTCCGAGGCGCCGGGCACCAGCAGGACGTCGTCGTAGGTGAGGCCGAGGGGGGCGAACTTCGCCGGCAGCTCGGGCACGAAGTCGGCCTGCATGTGGAGCCTCCTGGATCGGTACGGACAGGCCGGCACCCCGACCGGGCGCAGGAAGTCCAGGCTCGATCGTAGGCGGCACCGCCGGGCGGGCGGTGCTCCGCCTGCCAGGCGGCTACCGTTGGCAGCGTGTCTGCGTTCGACGACGGCTCCGGCCTCGACTTCGGGGCCCACGACCCGGACTTCGGTCCGGGCGACGGGGGTCCGCCGCCCTTGACCATCGAGGAGCGCGCCGGCGTCCTCGACGACCTCGCCGAGCTCGAGGTGTTCCGCACGCTGCTGGAGCCCACGGGCGTCAAGGGCATCGTCGTCGACTGCCCCGACTGCGACGAGGAGCACCACGTCGACTGGCCGCTCATGCAGGCCAACCTGCGCCAGCTCCTGGACGAGGGTCAGACCGGCCGGCACGAGCCGCCGTTCGACCCCGACCCCGACGACTACGTCAGCTGGGACTACGCCAGCGGCTACGCCGACGGAGTCGCCGCGGCCGCCGAACGGGAGGACTGAGGTCGAGCGAGGGGGCGCGATGACACTGCGATCCTCCGGATCGCACCGCGGCCACGTGCCGTACCCCTGCTGAGCTGAGCGCGTCCATCACGCCTGCGCGGAACCCTTCGGGCCCCACTCGGCGCGATCAGGCTCTCAGCTCATGACGCCTCGGCGGAAGCCGATGGCGACGGCCTCGGCGCGGTCCTTGGCGCCGAGCTTGCGGAACAGCCGGCGGGCGTGGGTCTTGATGGTGTCCTCGGACAGGTAGAGCTCGCGGCCGATCTGGGCGTTGCTCTTGCCCTGGCTCATGCCGGTGAGCACCT
>JBEPZM010000034.1:0-17553 GCA_041640835.1 Blastococcus sp. | reverse complement strand
CAGGCCGTGCCCGGCGACGTCCCCGAGGACGACGGCCAGCTTCCCGCCCGGCAGCAGGACGAGGTCGTACCAGTCGCCGCCGACGACGTCCTCGGCGCTCGGCACGTACCGGGCAGCCATCGCGACGCCGGGCACCTTCGGCAGCTCCTCCAGCAGCAGCGTCCGCTGCAGCGCCCCGGCCAGCCGGTTGTCCTCCAGGGAGCGGTTCAGCGAGGCCGCGGCCAGGTGCCCGGCCAGCGCATGCGCGGCCGCCACCTCGTGCTCCCGCCACGGACTCGAGGTGCCGCGGACGATCTCGCTCCAGGCGGCGAAGGAGCGGCGGGGGCTCAACCGCGGGCCGTCGTCGGTCTGCGCGACCTTCGACTCGTACGGGTTGCCGCCCCAGGTCACCTCGCGCAGCGTCTCCGGCCGGAACCAGGCCAGGAAGTCCCCGGATCCGACCGGGACGGCGAGCACGCCGCTGGCGGTGTCGAGGAGGTCGACGGCACCGGGCACCAGGGCCGAGGCGGAGTCGGTGGCGTTCACCTCGGCGGCCAGCAGCGCGCCGACGACCTCGGTCACCCGGTCGGCGGGCGGCGTCGTCCCCAGCAGCCGGAGCTGCCCGCCCAGCCGGACCGCGGCACCGCCCGCGGGCAGCAGGTCCAGGACGGTGACGTCCTGCTCGGTGAGCGCGGCTCCGAGCGCGCGTGGCGTCCGCCCGACGGCGGCGGACAGCTCGGCGGCGCGCTCGGCGACCTCGACGACGCCGTCCAGCTCGCTCTCGGCGACCACTGTGCGCAGCAGCAGCGAGGCGGTGCGGCCGAGGAACTCCGCGGCGGTGCGGTCGGCGACCGACGGGCGGTGCGGGCCCGCGTAGTGGTGGCAGGAGATGAGGCCCCACAGCCGGCCGCGGTCGATCAGCGAGACCGACATCGAGGAGACGACGCCCATGTTGGCGAGGTACTCCAGGTGCACCGGCGAGACGCTGCGCAGCATGGCGCCCGAGAGGTCGAGCGGGCGCCCGGTCGACGGGTTCACGGCCGGCTCGAGCGGCACGCGCTCGTACCCGGCGTCGGGGATCAGCCGCATCCAGTTGGTCGTGTACAGCGCGCGGGCCTGGGCGGGGATGTCGCTCGCCGGGAAGCGCAGGTCGAGGAACGGCTCGAGGTCGTCGCGGCGTGCCTCGGCGATCACCTCGCCGTTCCACTCGGCGTCGAAGCGATAGACCATCACGCGGTCGAAGCCAGTGACGGTGCGGACGTCACCGGCCAGGGTCGCGCTGAGCTGCTCGAGCGTGGTGGACGCCGCCAGCCGCTGCAGCACGCTCGGCAGCCGGCGGTGCCAGACGGCACCGGCCTGCTCGGCGCCGGCGACCGGCTCCCACTCGGTGAGCAGCAGGCCGTCGGCGCGGTGCAGGACGAGGTCGACCTCCGCGCCGCCCACGGTGACCCGCAGCGGGTTCACCTCGGCCAGGTCGCCGGCCAGGCCATCGCGGAGGCGGGCGAGGTCGGCGTCGTCCAGCAGGCCGGTCAGGCCGGTCACAGGTCGCCCGAACAGCTCGGCAGCGTTGGCCGAGGCGACGACGACGTCGAGGCCCGGCTCGGTGACGGCGAGCAGCACGCCGTGCGGCTGGACGGCGCCGGGGATCGCGATCGGCTCGTCGGCGCAGCGCGCGAGGGCCTCGTCGTCCACCGGCCCGGCGGTCACGTTCCCGCGTCGCGGTCGGCGACGGTCGTGCGGATCTCACCGGCCGAGGAGACGAGCGGCACGTAGGCGCCGAGGTCGAGCAGGTCGATGGTCAGGCGCACCGGGCCGTTGGACCGGGGGGCCAGCACGTACAGGCGGACGCCGGCGGCAGCAGCCTTCCGGGTGAGGCCGAGGAGGGCCCGGGCGCCGGAGGAGTCGAGGAACGTGGTGTGCGTGAGGTCGATGACGAGCTCCGCTTCCGGCCGGGCGAAGGCCTCGCCGGCGGCGACTTCCAGCTGTGGCGTGGTCGACAGATCGAGCTCACCACGTACGGTGAGAGCCGCACGGCCCGCGACCGTCCGTCGCTCCACAACGAACTGCACTGCACCGCCCCTCTCACCCTCGTCGTCCCGTCGAGAGTAGGACATCGGTGCCGAGGGGATCATTCCTGCCATGGACATCTCGTTCAGCGTCCAGCTGCCGCGCGATGCCCGGAGCCTGCCCCTGATGCGCGGGCTCCTGCGCCAGGCGCTCGAGCACCTGGACGTCCCGACGCAGTCGATCGAGGAGATCGTCCTGGCGCTCACCGAGGCCTGCGCGAACGTGGTGCAGCACGCCGGCGAGCACGAGGAGTACCAGGTCGACGTCGCCATCACCGACGACGTCTGCCGGGTCAGCGTGCTCGACGACGGCCAGGGCTTCGACTTCGAGCAGGCGTCGGCACCCGAGGGCTCGCCGCTCGAGGCCGGCCGCGGGCTGATGCTCATGAAGGCGCTGGTCGACGACCTCCAGTTCGTGCGTTCCGACGACGGCCGGCACCGCGTGGAGCTGGAGAAGCGCCTCCGCGCCGAGCCGAAGCTGCGCCTGCTCCAGAACTGACGGGCCTCCCTGCGGGGACGACGGGGGCGTGGACGACGATGACGGCGTGAGCGCTGCGGTCGACGACTCCTCCCCCGATCGGTTCGGCGCACAGGTGGACGACGCCGTCCGCCGGCTGGAGGGCGTGGCCGAGCGGACGCCGCTGCAGCGGAACGCGCGGCTGTCCGCGCTGACCGGCGCGGACGTGTGGCTCAAGCGCGAGGATCTGCAGGTCGGGCGCTCGTACAAGATCCGCGGCGCGTACACGATGATCTCGGCGCTGCCCGAGGCCGAGCGCGCCGCGGGGGTGGTGTGCGCCAGCGCCGGCAACCACGGGCAGGGCCTCGCCTACGCCTGCCGGGCGCTGCAGGTGCGCGGGCGCGTCTTCGTCCCGGGGACGACGCCGCGGCAGAAGCGCGAGCGGATCGCCGCGCTCGGCGGCGACATGGTCGAGCTGGTCATCGCCGGCGACTCCTACGACGAGGCGGCGGCCGCGGCGGCGCAGTTCGCGGCGACGTCCGGGGCGACGCTGGTGCCGGCGTTCGACTCCCCCGCGACGGTGGCCGGGCAGGCGACCGTCGCGGTGGAGATCCTCGACCAGCTGCCCGAGCCGCCCGACCTCGTCCTCCTCCCGGTGGGCGGCGGTGGGCTGATCGCCGGCGCCGGCACCTGGCTGCGTGCGCACTCCCCCACGACCCGGATCGTCGGCGTGGAGCCGGCGGGTGCGGCGAACATGGCCGCGGCGCTGGCCGCGGGCGGGCCGGTCGACCTGGCCGAGATGGACACCTTCGTCGACGGCGCCGCCGTGCGCCGGGCCGGCGCGGTGACCTATCCGATGGTGCGCGACTCGGGCGCGGAGCTGATCGCCGTCCCGGAGGGGCAGATCTGCACGGAGATGCTGGACCTCTACCAGGCCGACGGGATCATCGCCGAACCCGCGGGCGCGCTGGCGCCGTCGGCGCTGAGCGGCGGGCTGGTGACGCTGGAGCCCGGGCAGACCGTCGTGTGCGTGCTCTCCGGCGGCAACAACGACGTCAGCCGGTACGCCGAGGTGATCGAGCGGTCGCTGGTGCACCGCGGGCTCAAGCACTACTTCCTGGTCGAGTTCCCCCAGGAGCCCGGCGCGCTGCGCCGCTTCCTCGACGAGGTGCTCGGCCCCGACGACGACATCGTGCGGTTCGAGTACGTCAAGCGGGACAACCGCGAGACCGGTGCGGCCCTGACCGGCATCGAGCTCGGCCGGGTCGAGGGCCTGCCGGAGCTGCTGAAGCGCGTCGAGCGCAGCCCGCTGCGCATCGAGCACCTCACGCCCGGGTCGACGGCGTACCGCTTCCTCGTCTGAGCCGGGCCCTCAGGCCACCGGGGCCCCGGCCTCGGCGAGGGCGTCGCGGATGAACGCGGCCGCCTCGTCGGTCTGCAGGCTCGCGTCGTCCGAGACCCGCACCACCGAGCGCGCGGTGCCGATCCACGCCCGCAGCTCGGGGTCCTCGCTCCACCGGCGCGTGCGGATGCCGATGTCGAGCATGTACTTCGCCAGGTCGAGGGAGGTGCTGGGGTGCGGGCCGGGCTCGCACAGCTCGTTCTTCAGGTCGTCGCCGTCGTAGGACGCCTCGACGTACGCCGCCAGCGAGGCGCTGAACACCTGCTGGCACGGGATCACCGCCTGCAGCGTCATCCGGGAGCCGTCGAAGATCGGCACCGGCGGGCGCGGCTCGAGGCCGTCGGCGGTGCAGTCGACGTAGAGCGTGCCGGGCTGCGCGGGCACGGTGACGTCGCCGAACTCGATGCGGTCGATGTCGATCGCCGTCACCCGGCCGTGCCGGACGACGTCGTCGATCCGCCGGAGCTCGTCGAGCTCGGCGCGAGTGACAGTCGCGCAGCGGAAGGCCGTGGGCACCACGTCCGGTGCGAGCCGCGTGACCAGGCCACCCGACTCGAGGGCGGCGATCAGCTGGTCGACCGCGCGGGACCCGAGCGCGGTGTCCGGCGCGGGGCCGCCCGGCTCGGGCGCCTGCGGCGGGCCGGGCTGGATGCGGGCGCGGTCGAAGAGCCAGGCGTCGCGCGGCATGATCCAGGTGATGTCGGCCGGGTCGACGGAGTGCTGCAGCAGCCACAGGCAGGCGTCGATCCCGGTCTTGCCCGAGCCGACGACGGTGAAGTGCGCGGGGCGCTCGGTCAGGGTGACCAGGTCGTTGGGCGGGACGACCCGCACCCCGGAGGCGACGGCGTACCGGGGCGTGGTCATCGAGGGCACGGTGACGTTCATGTACGTCGCGTCCACGACCCGGCGGCGCACGACGACGTCGGTGCTCCGGCCGCTGACCAGGGAGGTGAACCGCTCCGCGCCGTCCTCGGCCGGGGCGTCGTGGTTCGACATCGGGAAGTACGAGACCCGGCCGCTCGGCAGGAACGTCTCGCGCATCACGCGATCGAAGTAGGTGAGCACCTCGTCGACCGTGGCCAGCTCGTGCAGCCCGGCGTTGAAGCCGACGGTGTCGACGGCGCCGGTGCCCAGCTCGCGGGAGTTCACCCCGTAGAAGACCGAGGGCTGGTGCAGCCGCACGAACGGATAGGCGCGGGTCCAGTGCCCACCGGGCTGGTCGTACCGGTCGACGATCGCGACCGTCGCGTCGGTCTCGGTCAGCAGCGTGTCGACGAACGCCATGCCCATCGCGCCCGCCCCGATGACGAGGTAGTCCACCTCGAGCGGCGTCCGGTCCGGGGTGTCTGCGGGCACGAGGCGGTTCTCCAGTCGTCGATGTGATCTTGGGCGGACGCTAGCGGAAGCCCCGAGCTTCATCGGCGAGCAGGACTTCAGCCCCGCGCGCTGACCTACTTCTCCAGCACCCGCACCGGCTCGCCGGCCACCCACGCGGCGACGTCCTCGACGGCCTCGCCGTAGAAGACCTCGTACGTGCCGCGGGTGACGTACCCCAGGTGCGGGGTGAGCACGGTGCGGGGCGCGGTGCGCAACGGGTGGTCGCGGGGCAGCGGCTCGGTCTCGAACACGTCCAGCCCGGCGCCGGCGATCCGGCCGGCGTGCAGCGCGTCGAGCAGCGCCTGCTGCTCGATGATCGGCCCGCGGCTGGTGTTCACCAGGACGGCGGTGGGCTTCATCCGGCCGAGGTCGTCGGCGCCGATCAGCCCGCGGGTCCGCCGGGAGAGCAGCAGGTGGACGCTGACGACGTCGGCCGTGGCGAAGAGCTCCTCGCGCTCCACCCGGCGGACGCCGACCTCCGCGGCCCGCTCGTCGGTGAGGTTCTGGCTCCAGGCGACGACGTCCATGCCGAACGCCCGACCCACCCGTGAGACCCGGCTGCCGAGCCGGCCCAGGCCGACGACGCCGAGCCGCGCGCCCTCCAGATCGCCGCCGAGCGTCTGCTGCCACCCGCCGGCGCGGACCGAGGCGTCCTCGCGCGGGATCTGCCGGAGCGTGGCGAGGATCAGCCCCCAGGTGAGCTCGGCGGTGGCCGCGGCGCCGGCCCCCGTGCCGCAGACGGTGATGCCGAGCTGGGAGGCCGCGGCGACGTCGATGGCCCGGTTGCGCATGCCCGTGGTGACCAGCAGCCGCAGGTTGGGGAGCCGCTCGAGCAGCTCGCGCTGGAACTCGGTGCGCTCGCGCATGGCGACGACGACGTCGAACGGCTCGAGCCGCCCGGCGAGGGCGTCCACGTCGGAGACGGCGTCGTGGAACTCGACGACGCGGACCGGCCCCGGCACGCGGGACCAGTCGCAGAAGTCGGCGGCGACGGACTGGTAGTCGTCGAGGACGGCGATGCGGTGCACGCCCCCGGTCTACTACACGGCGGTCGTCAGAGGTCGGCCGCGGACGTCGACGGCCCCCGACCGCGGTAGGCGATCGAGGGCCGTCGAGGCGTGCGGGGAGATCAGTGGCGCTTGCCGCCCGCGTTCTTGTTCTGGAAGTCGGCGAGCATCTTCTTGAGCTTCGCCTGGTTCTGCGGCTTGCGTGCTTCCTGGATCACCCGTGCGGCGACCCCGGACACGATGAGCTTCCGGATCATTCCGGCCATGTTCGCCTCCTCAGCTGTGGACTGACCCGTTCCGTGCCCCGGGAGGACGCCCGCCAACCGCTGCACGGCCACTCGTCGTCCGGACGAGGTCATGGAGGGCCTCCGGACGATGGGTGACGCCGCGCCGTCGACGCGGAAGTAAGCGTTCGATGACGTTCCGCTATCCGCCTCCGCGTGGACGGCGAGCTGCACCCGGGACCGACGTGGTCGGGCCGCGAGTCGCCTCCCGAGCACCCGGGCGTGGCGGCCCCTCGCCGGCCGCTCCACCGGGGCGCGGCGCCGGTCTGCGGCCTCCGAACGCCCGCCCTAGCGTCGTCGCGGTCCGGCCGAGGCCGTGTCGTCACCGCCTCCGGTGGCACCCGACCGGACACCGCCGAACCGGCGCCGTCATCTCGGCGCCGGGCCGGGGACCCAACCGCAGTTCTGGGGTGAAGCGCGACCGGCCCTGCCGGTACCCGCCGGGCGATCTCCCCGCCCGAACCCGTCAGCTAACTCGGTAGGCGGTTGATGGAGAACAGGAGAACCGTCGTCCATGACGACTTCCCGCACGTCCACGTTCCGTCGTCGTTCCCTCCGGGCGGCGTCGCTCGCGCTCCTGACCGGAGCCGGCATCGCCCTCACCCCGCTGACCGCTTCCACCGCGTCCGCCGCGCCGGCGGTCCTCACCGCCGCTCCCATCTCGAGTGTCAGCTGGAACGATCCGAGCGGGAGTTGGAACGCACACGTCGCCGTACGCGCGGCGCTCGCCCAGCAGGGCAAGCCCTACGTCTACGGCGGCACGGGCCCCGGCGGCTTCGACTGCTCGGGCCTCACGTACTCGGCCTACCAGGCGGCCGGCGTGCAGCTGCCGCGCACGTCGCGCGCGCAGTCCACGGCGGGCACGGAGATCCCCTGGTACGCGATGCAGCCGGGTGACCTGATCTTCTTCTACGACCCGGTGGGCCACGTCGGGATGGCCATCGGCAACGGGCTGATGGTGCACTCCTCGACGTACGGCAAGCCGGTCTCGGTCGTGCGGGTCGACTCGGTACCCGGCTACCACAGCACGCGTCGGGTCGCCTGAGTCGGCGGCTCCGTCGGGTTCCCGGCCGCCGGCCGGTCGGGAACCCGACGCCGCGGCGGCACCGCCGTAGCCCTTTGTCGACAGGACGACATGCCGACCCCTCGACAAGTCCACACAATGCGCCAACCGGACGGACCGGTTTCGGGATGAATGCGCCGGAGCCGCGGGAGGTCACGCGCGGATAACGTTCACGGAGAGACGTCGGCCCGTACCGGTCCGTCACCTGCAGCCACTTCCCCTGGAGCTCCCCGTGTCCTCGTCCTACCGCCCGTTCCTCTCACTGGTCACCGATGCGCCCACCGAATCGACCGACGACCTGTCGTGGAGCACCCCGTGGACGGCGCCCCCGGCCGCGGACGACGAGTCGTGGCGACTGTCGGCGCTGTGCGGCGAGACCGACCCGGAGGCGTTCTTCCCCGAGAAGGGCGGCTCCACCCGCGACGCCAAGCGCGTGTGCACCGGCTGCGACGTGCGGGCCGAGTGCCTCGAGTTCGCCCTGAGCAACGACGAGCGCTTCGGCATCTGGGGCGGCCTGTCCGAGCGCGAGCGCCGTCGCCTGCGCCTCGCTCGCCGGGACGCCATCACCGCCTGACCCCGGCCGCGATCGAACGCGGCAGCTCGGGTAGGACGACCTGCGTGACGCCTCCCCCGCCGGTCCTGCTGCTCGACGTCGACGGCGTGCTCAACGCCGTCCGGCACGACCTGCCCGAGGGCTGGCAGCGCGGCCGCTTCAACGGGTACGTGCTCTCCTGGGATCCCTCCGTCGTGGCGCGGCTGCGCACGATGCACGAGTCCGGCCGGGTGGAGCTGCAGTGGCTGACCACCTGGACCCAGATGGCCGATCGGCTGCTGGCCGAGCCGCTGGGACTCCCCCGCGGGCTGCGCACGCACGGTCGCGACCTCCTGCCCACCGGTTTCGGCGGCGCCCTGGGTGGCGTCGCTGGCTGGTGGAAGCTCGCCGCGGCCCAGGCCGTGGCCGACGCCGAACCCGATCGGCGGATCGTCTGGATCGACGACGACCTCGCCGACCAGGCCGAGGACACCAGCGAGTGGCTCGCCGCCCACGGCCAGGTGCTCGTGGTCGCGCCCAACTACTCCACCGGGCTCACCCACGCCGAGCTCGACCGGATCGAACGCTGGCTCGCCGACGACGCCGCCCCCGGCTGATCCCCTCGGCGACGAGAACCCTGTCCAGCGACCGTCCGCGGTGCCACGCTCACCTCGCGCAGATGGCCGCAGGGGGAAACCGTGGACACCGGATCTGCACCGACTCGGGTCGAGAGCCCGTGCAACCGCGTGCTGGTGCTCGCCGCGCCCACCTCCGCCGAGGACCGTGAGCAGGCACGGGCCTTCTGCGCCTTCCTCGGGCTCCACGGCGTCGAGGCCTGGCTCGAACTCGTGACGCCCGGCGGCGCGGGCGGACTCCAGGGCCTGCTCGACGACGACACCGTCCACTGGGTGCTCGTGGTCGCCTCCCCCGGCTTCGCGGAGCTCGGCGCCCGGGTCCACACCGACCGGCCCACGATCGTCCCGGTGGTCCTCCCCGGCGGGTGCGCCGAACAACTGCCCGCATGGGCGGACCCGGAGTCCGGTCGGGTCGTCCCCGTGACGGAGTTCAGCGCCGCGGGGGCCGAGCCGCTGCTCCGGATCGTCCTCCCGCTGACGGCGGCGGTGCGCCCCTCCCCCGCGTCCACGGGTGTCGCGGGAGTCAGACCGTCGGAAGCGTGATCGACGACGGCGCCACCCCGCCCGAGCAGATCCGGTGCGTTCCCGGGACGCCGTGCGTGGCCTGACCGAGCGGCTCCCCGGTGCCGAGGTTGCGGGCGTACCGCGGGTGCGCGCCGCCGGAGACCTGCAGGCGGATGCGGTGCCCCGCACGGAAGCGGTGCGCGGTGTCGGGCAGCGTCGTCTCGACCGTCCGCTGCCCGGGAGCCGGCTGCTCCCCCGGCGCTGGGTCGAGCCGCACGAGCCGATCGGTGATGTTGATCGACTTCCCGTTCGGCTGGACGTCGCAGAGCCGGACGAACAGGTCGGCGTAGGGGTTGTCCGACTCGACGACGAGCCGCACGCGCACCCCGCCCTGGATCTCGACGGGCTTCCGCAGCGCGCCGGTGGTGAAGGTGCGGACGTCGTCGCGGGCCTCGAGGGCGCGGTTGTCGCGCTGCCCCGCGCTGTTGGCCAGCACCCGCCCGCCGACCGACGGGGTCGGGTCCATCGGGTCGTAGGTGAATGTCGTGGCCGTGGCGGCGGTGGGTGCCTCGGCGTCCAGCCGCCCGTCGGCGAGGAAGAAGGTGCGCTCGGTGGGTGCCGGCGGCCACTCGGGCATCGTCCGCCAGGTGCGGGCGCCGGTGACGTGCACCCGCACCCGGTCCGGCCGCTCCGGTGCCGGCGGGGCGCCGTCCACGGGCAGGTGGGTGTTCAGCCAGGCGAGGCTCTCCGGCGTCGTCACCGCGGGGTCGATGCCCAGGTGCGCCCATGGGCCGACGGTCATGGCGACGTCCACGCCGCGCTGCCGCAGGACGCCGTACTGGTAGAGCGTCTGCTCGAGGAACCAGTCCTGCCAGCCGCCGATGAGCATCGTGGGGACGGTGCTCGAGTGGACGGCCGGGGTGGCGCGGTACCGGTCCCAGTACGGGTCCTCGAGGTCGGGGTGGTCCAGCCACTCGTCGAACCACGGGGCCGGCGTCCCGCCGAAGCGCTCGGCCAGCCCCTGCAGCGGAAGCTCGCCGAGGAACGGGCTCAGCCGACGCTCCGCCCGCGAGAGCCGGACGAGCCCGCGCAGGAAGCCGACCTGCTCCTGGTGGGCGACGAGGTCGGTCCAGATGGCGAGGTTGGTGAGCTGGAAGGCGCCGTCGATCAGCCCGGCCTGGGCGAGGTCGTGCGGGCCGATGTGCAGCACCATGGCCTTGAGCTCGGGCGGCGGATCGAGGGCCAGGGCCCACTGCGTGTAGCCGAGGTAGCTGGGCCCGAGGGTGCCGAGCCGGCCGTCGAACCAGGGCTGGTCGCGCAGCCAGGCGACGGTGTCGCGGCCGTCGTGCTCCTCGTTGATGACCGGCGTGAACTCACCACCCGAGCCGAACGTCCCGCGGACGCTCTGCAGCAGGACGGCGTAACCGCGCTCGGCGTACGGCACGGCCATGGAGACGGCGAACCCGGCGCCGCGGCCGTACGGGGAGCGCAGCAGCACCGTCGGGTGCGGCCCTCTGCTCGTCGGCAGGTAGACGTCGGCCCGCAGGGTGGTGCCGTCGCGCATGGGGATGTCGACGCCGCGCATCACCTGCACCGGTGCGAGCGGGGCCGGCAGCTTCCACCGGCGACCCAGCGCTGCGGCGGCGAGGCGGGCGGGGCGCGGGAGCGGCTGCGGCTGGGTGGGGTCGGGCCGGGGCACGAAGCCTCCTGGTCAGGGCGGCGGGGACGGCGACATCGGACCCTAGCCGCGGGTTCCGACGGTTCGCCCGTCGGCGCGGGGCCCTAGGGTCGGGTCATCGTCGTCCCTCGAGGAGCTGGCATGCGCGCAGTGCAGTACCGGACCGTCGGCAGCGAGCCCGAGGTCGTCGAGATCCCGACCCCGGAGCCGGGCCCGGGCCAGGTGCGGCTGAAGGTCACCGCCGCGGGGCTGTGCCACTCGGACGCCTTCGTCATGAGCCTGCCCGAGGGCGCCTACGAGCTGCCGTTGACGCTCGGGCACGAGGGCGCCGGCGTCGTCGACGCGCTGGGCCCGGGAGCGACCGGCGTGGAGCCGGGCCAGTCGGTCGCCGTCTACGGCGCCTGGGGCTGCGGGGTCTGCCACGCGTGCGCCCGGGGCGCGGAGAACTACTGCCCGCGGGCCGCCGCGCTGGGCATCCAGCCGCCGGGGCTGGGTGCGCCCGGTGCGCTGGCCGAGTACCTGATCGTCGACGACGTCCGGCACCTGGTGCCGCTCGGTGACCTCGACCCGGTGGGCGCCGTCTCGCTCACCGACGCCGGACTCACGCCGTACCACGCGATCGTCTCGTCGCTCGGCGCCCTGCCGGCCGGGAGCACCGCCGTGGTGATCGGCGTCGGCGGGCTCGGGCACGTCGGCATCCAGATCCTGCGGGCGATCACCGGCGCCACCGTGATCGCGCTGGACGTCAGCGAGGAGAAGCAGAAGCTGGCCCGCGAGGTCGGGGCGCATCGCGCGCTGCACTCCGACGACAAGGCCGTCGCGGCCATCCGCGAGCTGACCCACGGAGTGGGCGCGCAGGCGGTCTTCGACTTCGTCGGGAACGCGCCGACGCTGGAGATCGCCCGGCAGTCGGTCGCCATGAACGGCGTCATCCAGATCGTCGGCATCGGCGGCGCGGTGCTGCCCACCGGCTTCTTCTCGACGCCGATGGGCGCGACTGTGCGCGCGCCGTACTGGGGGACCCGGTCGGAGCTCATCGAGGTGCTCGACCTCGCCTGCACCGGCGCGATCCACGTCGAGACGGAGCGCTTCACCCTCGACGAGGCGCCGGAGGCCTACCGCCGGATGCACGAGGGCACGCTGCGCGGCCGCGCCGTCGTCGTGCCGTAAGCGCGCCTCGCGCGTCCGCCACGGTTCTGTCGGTACCGCTCCCTACCCTGGCTGGCAGCACGACGGCGCCACGCACCCGTGGCCGCACAGCCAGCGCGAAGAGGTTGCCCGCTCCATGAGTCCCGCCCCGGTGGACCTGCTCGGTAGCGAGGACGCGCGGCCGCTGGGCAACACCCGGGTCACGGGCAAGGAGCAGTTCTACACACCGCCGCAGATCGCGCGGGACGTCGTCGCCACCGTGCTGCGGCACGTCCCGGACGCGACCTCCCGGCCGTGGCTGGAGCCGGCCGGGGGCACCGGCGCGTTCATCGACGCGGCGGAGATGGCGGGCGTGGAGAACGTCGTCAGCTTCGACATCGAGCCGCACCATCCGCAGGTGATGCTCGGGGACTTCCTGGCGCAGCGGCTGGACCTGACCGGCGCCGTCGCGGTGAGCAACCCGCCGTTCGGGCGGAACAACGCGCTGTCGATCCCCTTCTTCAACCGGTGCGCCGAGTACAGCGACCACATCGCGTTCATCGTGCCGCGGTCCTGGCGCAAGTGGAGCGTGCTGAACCGCCTGGACCGGCGCTTCTCCCTGGTCAGCGACACCGACCTGTCGATCAACTACGTCGACGTGAAGGGCGAGGACGCCTACGCCAAGAACAATCTGCGCACCTGCGTGCAGCTGTGGCGGCGCGAGGAGACGCTGCGCCCGCTGATCAAGGTCGAGGACCGCGGCGTCGTCCGGAAGTGCACGCCGGCCGAGGCCGACGTCGCGCTGACGATCTTCGGCTACGGCTGCGGCACGGTGAAGACCGACTTCCCGCGACGGAAGATCACCACGCAGATGTACCTGCAGCTCGAGCACGAGGACGCGCTGGAGGCCCTGCTCCGGGTCGACTTCGGCCGGTTCTCCAGCAACGTCGCCTACACCGAGGCGTTGTCGATCCAGGAGATCAACTACCTGCTCAACGAGTTCATCTTCGGTGACCCGTGCCTGGTCTCCCCGGCCGGCCCCGAGCAGCTGTTCTAGCCGGTCAGATCCGGACCGTGTCGGTGAGCAGGGCGAGCAGGGACCGGCGGGAGATCTGCCGGGGGTCGGCGCGGGACAGGGTGTCCAACACGGTCTGCGTCGGGACGATGAAGTAGCGGAACGGGATCTCGGGCACGAAGCCACCGGTGTTCGTGTAGACGTAGAAGGCGTTCTTGTCGTAGCCCGAGCGCATGCAGATGTCGAGCGCCTCGTCATAGGCGCCCTCCCGGAGCAACTGCTTGATCCGGGGCCCGTGGTTGTTGGGCCCGAACGTGCTCGACGCGCTGGTGTGGAACAGATCCCACGTGGTCCGGGGCCACAGCTCGGGATCCCGGTAGGACTTGACCTCGTAGCCGCGGCCCGCCTCGTCGACCAGGTCGGAATCGCCGCCCTCGCTGAACTCACCGAGTCCGGACAGGTTGGCCACGAGGTGCTGGAACAGGATGTAGCTGGCGCGCCCGTTGGTCAGGGTGCCGGTGACATCCAGGCTCGGCCCGGTCGCCAGGTTCAGCGTCAGGGAGTGGATGTCCAGCTCGTAGAGCGTGAAGGGGTCGCGGAATGAGTTCGCCACGGCGTCGAAGACTAGGCAGCGCCCGCCGAGCTACCGCGGTCCGGCACGCCTGACGCGGCGAGACGGCGTCGGTCCCGGCGGAGCTGTCAGCGGGACTGGTCGTCCTCGTCCCGGCTCGCCGACGGGCGCGCGGGGCGCCCCTCGATCACGGTCTCGATCCGCTGGGTGATGTCGAGCTCGCCGGTGTCCGGAGAGGCGTGCCGCCCGTTCCGGGGCAACGCGAACTCGGCGGTCTCGTCGAGCAGGTGCTTGGCCACAACGCTGTCCTTCCGTGGAGTCTGGTCCAGGGTAGGGACGATCAGCCCTCCCTCGCGCAGGCTGCGGAGAACGCCCAGGTGAGCGGTGACGAGCGGGACGGCTGTGACGTCGAACGCCGCTCATCGGCTGCGGCGCACCGTCCCCGCGAGGTGCGGACGGACGGCAGAGGATGCTGTGGCCGGTCGGATCCACCCCCGGGGAGTTCTCGTGACGCAGTCCATGCACCGCTCGCACCGCGTCGCCGGCGCCCTCGTCGGCTCGGCCGTCGGCGACGCGCTCGGAGCGCCGTTCGAGTTCGGCCCGCCCGGGCAGTTCACCGCCCGCTTCCCGGTGCCCGCGCGCGGGGCGAAGACCGAGATGTGCGGCGGCGGCTCGCTGGGCTGGGCGCCGGGCGAGTTCACCGACGACACCCAGATGGCGCTGCTCGTGGCGACGTCGCTGGTCGAGAACCGCGGACTCGACGAGGCCGACGTGTTCGCCCGATTCGCGCAGTGGGCGGCCGCCGACCCGCCGGACATCGGCAACCAGACCCGCGCCGTCCTCTCCTCCGGCCGGCCGTGGGACGTCGCCGCGGCCGAGCACTTCGCCCGGTCCGGGCACGCCGCGGGCAACGGCGGTCTGATGCGGACGACGCCGGCCGCGATCTGGTTCTCCCGCTCCGGCGCCGCGGCCACGATGGACGGCGCCCGGCGGATCTCCGCGCTCACCCACGGCGACCCGTCGGCCGGCGAGGGTGCGGCGATCCTCCACGAGCTGATGCGGGTGGCGCTGGACGGCGGCGACCCGTTGGCGGCCATCGAGCCGGCCCTCGCCCTGGTCGCCGAAGAGCACCGCGCCCGGTGGGCAGCGGTGCTGGCGCCGTCGTGGACGCCGGCCGACGCGACCGAGTCCAACGGCGCGGTCTGGCCGACGCTCGGACAGGCGGTGTGGGCGCTGCGGAACGGCACCGACTTCGCCGAGGTGCTGCGGCTGGTGATCGACCTGGGTGGGGACACCGACACGGTGGCGTGCGTCGCCGGCGGGCTGGCCGGTGCGGTCTTCGGCATGGGCGGCATCCCGAGCCGGTGGGCGTCCGTGGTGCACGGCCGCGTGCCCGGCTTCGCCGACAAGCTGTGGCGGTTGGCCGACCTGCAGCAGCTGGCTGCCTCGCTGGACGGCGCGGCGCAGCAGAGCTACGACCCCGGCGTCATTCCGCGGATCGGGCCCGCGGAGGTGCTGCCGGGGATCTGGGCGGCGAACCTCGACGGCGCCCGGTACAGCGAGCAGGACTTCGCCGTCATCTCGCTGTGCCGGCTGGGCGAGCCGTTCGAGCACGAGCTGCAGCGGATGGCCTACGTCGCCGACAACGAGCACAACAGCGACCTCGACGTCGTACTCGCCGACGTGCTCGAGGACATGGCGGCGCTGCGCGCCGAGGGGCACCCGCTGCTGGTGCACTGCCACGGCGGCGCGTCGCGCACCGGCCTGGTGCTGCGCGCCTGGCTGATGCGCACCGAGGGGATGACGGCGGACGAGGCGACGGCGCACGTCTCCGCGCGCTGGCCGCACCTGGGGTTGTGGAACGCGAGCTTCACCGCCGCGCTGGAGCGGCTCGCCGCGGCTGACGACCCCGGGACGAAGCAGCCGTAGGCGCCGCGTTCCGAGGCCCTCCGCCCGTGCACGTCCGGGCGTAGCGTTCCGGCATGGCGCCCGCGGACCCCGCGGCGGACGGCGCCGCGCCCCGCCCACGCTCGGGCCGCCCGCGCCGATCCTCCGCTCGCGACGGACGGCTGCCTGCCGGGCTGGTCACCTTCGTGATGGCCGACATCGAGGGCTCCACCCGCCTCTTCCACGAGCTCGGCGACGACTACCCGGCCCTGCTCGAGCACTACCGCACGCTCCTGAGCCGGGCCTGCCGGGAGCACGACGGCGTCGCCGTCGAGACCGACGGCGACGCGGTGCTGGCCGCCTTCGCCGATGCCGGGAACGCGGTCGCCGCGTGCCTCGACGCCCAGCGCGGATTGGCCGGCCCGCGATGGCCGGGCGCGGTGCGGGTGGTGGCGCGGATGGGCGTGCACACGGGTGAGGCCACCCCGGTGGGCCCCGGCTACGTGGCCCTCGCGGTGCACCAGGTGGCCCGCATCTGCGCCGGCGCGCACGGAGGCCAGGTGCTGGTGTCCGAGGCGGTCGTCGACGCGGTGGGTGGGCGACTGCCGTGGCACGGCGAGTTCGCCGTCCTGGGCTCGTTCCGGCTGCGCGGCTTTCCCGCGCCGGTCCGGCTGTCCCAGCTGCGCCACCCCGACCTGCGGGCCGAGTTCCCGCCGCTGCGCGGGCTCGGCAACGTGGCCGGCGTGCTGCCCACCCCGCTGACCTCGTTCGTCGGACGGGTGCGCGAGCTGGACGTGCTGGGCGCACGGATCGCCGCCCAGCGGCTGGTCACCGTCGTCGGCCCGGGCGGCAGCGGCAAGACCCGGCTGGCGCTGGAGGCCGCGCGCGGGCACGAGGCGCGGGGCACGCCCGCCGTCCTCGTGGAGCTGGCCGGCACGAGCGCGCCGGCGCTGCTGCCGGCGCAGGTGGCCACGGCACTGGGCATCCAGCTGTCGGTCGGCGATCCGGTGACGGCGCTGGCCGATGCGCTCCGCGACCGGCAGCTGCTCCTGCTGCTCGACAACTGCGAGCACCTGCTCGACGCCGCGGCCCTGCTCGCGGCCACGCTGCTCGCGCGCTGCCCCGAGCTGCGCGTGCTCGCCACCTCCCGTCAGCCGCTCGGCGTGCCCGGGGAGTCGGTGCTGCCGTGCGAGCCGCTCGACGTGGAGGGCGACGACAGCGACGCAGTGCGGCTCTTCCTCGACCGGGCTCGGCTCGCGGTGCCCTCGGTGGAGCCGTCCCCCGAGGACCTCGCCCTGGTGCGGCAGCTCTGCGCTGAGCTCGACGGCCTGCCACTGGCTCTGGAACTGGCCGCGGCCGCGCTCACCACGATGCCGCTGACCGAGCTGGTCACCCGCCTCGGGGACCGCTTCGCCGTGCTCGGCCAGGGGGTGCGCGGTGTGCCGGAGCGGCAGCGGACGCTGGCGGCCGCCATCCGGTGGAGCGTCGACCGGCTGCCGCCCAACGAGCTGGCCCTGTTCACGGCGGTGTCGGTGTTCTCCGGCGGCTTCGCCACCGATGCCGTGGACGCCGTCGCCGGGCCCGAGCTGGGGGACGGCGCGAGCACGCTGATGCCGCTGCGGGCGCTGGCCGAGAAGTCGCTGCTACAGATCGACCACGGTGCCGGCCGGTACCGCATGCTCGAGACGCTCCGCCAGTACGCCGACACACTGCTCGACGACGCCGCGCGACGTCGGCTGCGCGACCGGCATCTCTCCTTCCTGGCCGACCTCGCCGAGCGGATCGAACCGACCCTTCGTGGCCGGGAAGGCGCGGCCGGCTGGCGGCGGTTGGACGCGGAGCGGCTCAACGTGCGCGCCGCGTTCGCGCACGCCCTCGCCACCGGGCAGGGGGACGCGGCCCTTCGGATCGCCGCGGCCGTCAACTGGTGGTGGTACCGGCGCGGGCAGGTCAGCGAGGGGCGCCGCT
>JBEPZM010000033.1:0-17641 GCA_041640835.1 Blastococcus sp. | reverse complement strand
CCGGCACGTCGACGTCGTCGTCCGCGAGCCGGCCCGGGCCGACGACCTCGTCCGCGTCCTCGACGTGCTGCAGGTCCCGGTCACCGTGTCGCGGCTCGACGGCGCCGTGGTCGACGCGCCGGTCGTGGTCAGCACGGTGCCCGTCGCCGGCCAGCCGGCGGTGAGCGCGCTGCCCTGGCGGGCGGGCCAGACGGTCCTCGACGTGCTGTACGCGCCGTGGCCGACCCCGCTGGCCGAACGGGTCACCGCCGCCGGGGGGACCGTGATCGGCGGTGCGGAGGTGCTGTTCTGGCAGGCCACCGTCCAGGTCGAGCTGATGACCGGCCGCCCGGCACCCATCGCGGAGATGCGGCTGGCCCTGGACGCCGCGCTCTCGCGCGACTGAGCCCGCCGCCGTGGAGCTCTCGCGGCCGGCGCTCGCCGTTCCCGTCCTGCTGGTCGCCGTGGTGGTCGGGCCGTGGCTGGCCCGGGTCGCGGTCCGCCTCGGGACGCGGGACGACGCCGCACGCCCCAGCCCGCTGCGGACCGGCGTCATGACCGCGGTGTTCGCCGCGCTGCTCGCCGGAGCGGGGGAGCTGGCCGGGCTGCGGCCGGTCACCGTGGCGTTGGCCTGGGCGGCCGGCGCGGCGGTCGTGCTGGGCGCCGCCGACCTGATCGGCCACCGGCTGCCCGACCGGGTCACCTATCCGGCCTTCGCCGTCTGCGGCGCCGCCCTGCTCGTCGACGCGGCCGTGGAGGGCACCTGGGTGGCGCTGCTCCGGGCGGCGGCTGCCGGGCTCGCCGCGGGCGGGGTCGCCGCGCTGGGCTGGCTGGTCTCGCCGCAGGGGCTCGGCCTGGGCGACGTGAAGCTCCTCGGGCTGGTCGGCCTGCTGCTCGGCTGGTTCGGCTGGGGAGTGCTCATGGCCGGGGTGTTCCTCGGGCTGCTCACCGGCGCGCTGGTCTCGGTGCTCCTGCTCGTCACCCGGCGGGCGACCTGGCAGACCGCGGTCCCGTTCGGCCCGCCGCTGCTGGCCGGCGCCGTCCTCGCCTTGGCGGTGGGGGCGATCCCGCCCGCGTGACCGGATGGCGGGCGGGGGAGGCGGTCCTCGTACTGGCAGAATCACCGGCATGTTGCGCTGGTTGACCGCAGGGGAATCGCACGGTCAGCAGCTCACCGCGATCCTGGAGGGGCTGCCGGCCGGCGTCGAGGTGCAGACCTCCGACCTCGACCGCGAGCTGGCCCGCCGCCGGCTGGGCCACGGCCGCGGCGCGCGGATGTCCTTCGAGCAGGACGAGGTGACCCTCACCGGCGGGGTGCGGCACGGGCGCACCCAGGGCGGGCCCATCGCCGTGCAGGTGGGCAACACCGAATGGCCCAAGTGGTCGACGGTCATGTCCGCCGACCCGGTGGCCGCCGACGTGCTCGAGGGCCAGGCCCGCAACGCCCCGCTCACCCGGCCGCGCCCCGGGCACGCCGACCTCGCCGGCATGCAGAAGTACGGCTTCGACGACGCCCGGCCGGTCCTCGAGCGGGCCAGCGCCCGCGAGACCGCGGCCCGGGTGGCGCTCGGCGCGATCGCCCAGGCGTTCCTCCGCCAGGCGGTCGGCGTCTCCGTGGTCAGCCACGTGGTCGCGATCGGACCGGTGACCGCGCCCGACGGGCTGCTGCCCGGCCCCGACGACAACCCCGCCATCGACGAGGACCCGGTGCGCTGCGCGGACCCGGCCACGAGCGCGGCCATGGTCGCCGAGATCGACGACGTCCGGAAGAACGGCGACACCCTCGGCGGCGTCATCGAGGTCGTCGTCCACGGGCTCCCGCCGGGCCTGGGCAGCCACGTGCACTGGGACCGGCGGCTGGACTCCCGCCTGGCCGGCGCACTCATGGGCGTGCAGTCGGTGAAGGCGGTCGAGGTGGGCGACGGGCTGGAGACCGCCCGGCGGCGCGGCTCGGTGGCGCACGACGAGATCGTGCTCGCCGACGGCCCGGACGGCGCCAAGCGCGTGCAGCGCCTCACCGACCGCGCCGGCGGCATCGAGGGCGGCATGACCAACGGCGAGGTGCTGCGGGTCCGCGCCGCGATGAAGCCGATCAGCACGGTGCCGCGGGCGCTGCAGACAGTCGACGTCGCCACGCAGGAGCCCGCCGTCGCCATCAACCAGCGCAGCGACGCCTGCGCGGTGCCCCGCGGCTCCGTGGTGATGGAGGCGATGGTCGCGCTGGTCCTCGCCGACGCCGTCCTCGAGAAGTTCGGGGGCGACTCGGTCGCCGAGACCCGCCGGAACGCCGCCGCCTACCTCGACTCCCTCCCGCTCCGGTGACCGCGAGCGGACCGCTGCTGGTGCTCGTCGGGCCGCCGGCGTCGGGCAAGACCACGGTGGGCACCGCCGTCGCGGCCGCCCTGGGCGTGCCCTTCCGCGACACCGACCGGGACGTCGAGATCGAGACCGGCACGAGCGTGCCCGACCTGTTCGTCGAGCACGGTGAGCCGCACTTCCGCGACCTCGAGCGGGCCGCGGTCGCCCGCGGGCTGGCCGAGCACCACGGCGTCCTGGCGCTCGGGGGCGGGGCGGTCGTGCACCCGGAGACACGCGCGCTGCTCGTGGCCCACGGCCGCGCCGGCGGCCGGGTGGTCTGGCTGGACGTCGACCTGAGCTCGGCGGCCAAGCGCGTCGGCCTGTCGCGGGACCGTCCCCTGCTGGCGGTCAACCCGCGCGCCATGCTGCGCACCATGCTCGAGGACCGCGCCCCGCTCTACCGCGAGGTCGCCACGCACACGGTGACCACCAGCGGCCGGAGCACCGACGACGTCGTCGCCGACGTGCTCGCGCTGATCCACGGGGAGGACCGATGAGGCAGGTGCAGGTCGCCGGCGAGCGGCCCTACGAGGTGCTCATCGGGGCCGGTGCGCAGACCCGCCTCGGCCTGGTGCTCGACGGCACCGCCAAGGCCGTCGTCGTCCACGCGCCGCCGCTCATCGCCGCCGCCGGCGCCGCCGTGGAGACGCTGCAGACCGCCGGCATCGCCGCGGAGGCGATCGTCGTCCCCGACGGCGAGGCCGCGAAGACCGCCGAGGTCGCCGCCGGCGCCTGGGAGCAGTTCGGCCGGCTCGGGCTGACCCGCACCGACGCCGTCGTCGGGCTCGGCGGGGGAGCGGTGACCGACCTGGCCGGTTTCCTCGCCGCTACATGGGCGCGGGGCGTGCGCGTGGTGCAGGTGCCCACCAGCCTGCTCGGCATGGTCGACGCCGCCGTCGGCGGGAAGACCGGCATCAACACCTCGGCCGGCAAGAACCTCGTCGGCGCGTTCCACCCGCCGGCCGCCGTCCTCGCCGACACCGACGCGCTGGCCGGGCTGCCGGAGGCGGAGTTCCGCTCCGGCCTGGCCGAGGTCGTCAAGTGTGGCTTCATCGCCGACCCCGAGATCCTCCGGCTGCTCGCCGAGGACCCCACCGGCCGCCGGGACACCGAGGAGCTCATCGCCCGCGCCGTCCAGGTGAAGGCCGACGCGGTCGGGCAGGACCTGCGCGACACCGGGGTGCGCGAGTTCCTCAACTACGGCCACACCCTCGGGCACGCGATCGAGCGGATCGAGGACTTCGGCTGGCGGCACGGCGAGGCGGTCGCCGTCGGCATGGTCTTCGCCGCCGAGCTCGCCGGTCGGGCCGGCCTGCTAGCGCCCGACGAGGTCGACCGGCACCGCACGCTGATCGCTGCCATGGGGCTGCCGGTGGCCTACGCCGGCGACTGGGACGCGCTGCAGGCGGTGATGCGGGTGGACAAGAAGGCCCGCGGCGCCACGCTGCGGTTCGTCGTCCTCGACGGCATCGGCAACCCGACGATCCTGACCGACCCGGAGCAGTCCTGGCTCGACGCCGCGTGGGCGGCCGTCAATGGAGGAGACGCATGACGATCCAGGTGCTCAACGGCGCGAACCTCGGACGGCTCGGCACCCGCGAGCCGGAGATCTACGGGACGACGACCTACGCCCAGCTCGTGGACGTCATCGAGACGACCGCACGCGAGCTGGAGCTGGCCGTGGTCGTCCGGCAGACCGACGACGAGGGCGAGCTGCTGCGCTGGATCCACGAGGCGACCGACGCCGGCGACCCCGTCGTGCTCAACCCGGCGTCGTGGTCGCACACCTCGGTCGCGCTGCACGACGCCCTTGCGGCCCTGAACTCGCCCCTGGTCGAGGTGCACATCAGCAACATCCACAAGCGCGAGGCGTTCCGGCACCACTCCTACGTCTCCGCGGTGGCCGACGGGGTCATCGCCGGGCTCGGCGTCGAGGGCTACGTGCTCGCGCTGCAGTGGATGTCGCTGCGGGGCCACCGGTGAGCCGCACCGCCACCCGGCGCAACGTCCTCCGCGCGACCGCGGCCGAGCGCGGCCTGGACGCCGTCCTGGTGACCAACCTGCTCAACGTCCGGTACCTGACCGGGTTCACCGGCTCCAACGGCGCGCTGCTCGTGCGCACCGACGGGGCCGACCTGTTCGGCACCGACGGTCGCTACACGACCCAGGCCGCGGCACAGGTTCCCGACGTCGAGGTGCTGGTCGACCGCGGCACGGTCCCGGCGCTGGCCCGGGCCGCGGTGCGCACCGGCGCCGGCCGGCTCGGGTTCGAGTCCCACGACCTCACCGTCGACGGGCTGGAGCAGCTGCGGTCGGTGCTCGCCGACGCCGCGGCCGGCGGCACGGTGCCGGAGCTGGCCTCGGTGCGGCGAGCGGTCGAGGTGCAGCGGGCGATCAAGGACGACGACGAGGTCGAGGCGCTGCGGCAGGCCTGCGCGGTCGCCGACCTCGCGCTGGCCGAGCTGATGACCGAGGGCGCCCTGCGCGCGGGGCGGACCGAGCTGGAGGTCGGGCGCGAGCTCGACGCCCGGATGCTGGCGCTGGGTGCGGAAGCGCCCTCGTTCGAGACGATCGTCGCCGCCGGCGCGAACTCGGCGATCCCGCACCACCGGCCCGACGCGACAGTGCTCCGGGACGGCGACTTCCTGAAGCTGGACTTCGGGGCCACCGTCGCCGGCTACCACTCCGACATGACCCGCACGGTCGTCCTGGGCTCGGCCGCCGACTGGCAGCGGGAGATCTACGCCTTGGTCGCCGAGTCGCAGGCGGCCGGCCGGGCGGCCCTCGCCATCGGCACGGAGGTCGTCGCGGTGGACGCCGCGTCGCGCGACGTCATCGTCGCGGCCGGCCACGGGGAGCACTTCACGCACGGCCTCGGGCACGGCGTGGGGCTGGAGATCCACGAGGCACCCGGCATCGGTCCGCTGGGCGCGGGTACTCTTGCCGCCGGCATGGCCGTCACCGTGGAGCCGGGCGTCTACCTTCCCGGCCGCGGCGGTGTCCGGATCGAGGACACGCTCATCGTCACCGCGGACGCGCCCGAACTGTTGACCCTCACGAGCAAGGAACTGCTGGTTCTCTAGATGGCTACCACCAACGACCTGAAGAACGGCATCGTCCTCAAGCTGGACGGTCAGCTCTGGACCGTCACCGACTTCCAGCACGTCAAGCCCGGCAAGGGTGGCGCGTTCGTGCGCACGACGCTGAAGAACGTCCTCTCGGGCAAGGTCGTCGACAAGACGTTCAACGCCGGGCTGAAGGTCGAGACGGCCACCGTCGACAAGCGGACGATGACCTTCCTCTACAAGGACGGCGCCGACTTCGTCTTCATGGACGGCGACACCTTCGACCAGATCACCGTGCCCGCGGCGACCGTCGGCGGCGGCGCGGACTACCTGCTCGAGAACACCGAGGTCATGGTGGCGGTGCACGACGAGGTGCCGCTGTACGTGGAGCTCCCGGTGACCCTGGAGCTCGTGGTCCAGCACACCGACCCGGGCCTGCAGGGCGACCGCTCCACCGGCGGCACCAAGCCCGCCACGCTGGAGACCGGCGCGCAGATCCAGGTCCCGCTGTTCATCTCCACGGGCGAGAAGCTCAAGGTCGACACCCGGGACGGCCGCTACCTCGGCCGGGTCAACTGAGCCAGAGGTCCTCCTCATGGCTGCCCGCACCAAGGCCCGCAAGCGCGCGGTCGACGTCCTCTACGAGGCCGACGTCCGCAGCCGCGACCGTCGGGCGCTGCTCGCCGAGCGCGTCGCCGACGGCAACCCGCCGGTCCCCGAGCACTCGATCCGGCTCGTCGAGGGCGTCGACGAGCACGCCTCGCGCATCGACAGCCTGATCGACACCCACGCCTCGGGCTGGTCGATCGACCGGCTGCCCGACGTCGACCGGGCGATCCTGCGCATGGCCGTCTACGAGCTGCTCTGGGCCGACGACGTCCCCGACGCCGTCGTCATCGACGAGGCGGTGGAGCTGGCGAAGACGCTGTCCACCGACGACTCGCCGGCCTACGTCAACGGCGTCCTGGGCGCCATTCTCCAAGCAGAGGTCCCGAGCTCGTCCTGAGCTGAGCTCGCGCACCCTGTCGCGGATGCGCCCCTACTGCAGGTCGCGCTTGGCGAAGAGCACGGCGCCGACGGCGATCACGACCACGGTGACGACGCCCAGCAGCACCCCCGACTGCAGGTGGCCGAGGTAGTACTCGAGCGGCTCCATCGACCCGGACCTGTCCGGCTGGTCGGGGTAGGTGTAGATCGTCGAGCCGCCCTGCTGGACCAGCGCCAGCGCGTTGTCGGTGAGCAGCCAGGGCTGCCACTGCGGGCGCAGGCCGCGGATCAGGTTCTCCCCGATCACCAGGTAGACGAAGGCGATGCCCAGCGCGGCGCCGGTGTTGCGCACCAGGTTGGTCAGGCCGAAGGCCAGCAGCGCGGCGATCACCGTGAGCAGCACCCCGCGGGCCTGGGTCTGCAGCAGGGCGCTCCAGAAGCCGTCGGGCAGGTCGGCGTCGCGGCCGACCACGGCACGCAGGATGCCCGCCATCGCCAGCCAGCCCACCTGGGCCACCACCCCGATGACGACGGCCGCCCCGGTGAGGACGACGAGCTTCGCGCCCAGCACCTGCATCCGGCGGGGCACCCAGAACAGCAGCGCGACCAGGGAGCGCGTCGACCACTCCGCACCGATCCACGTCGCGCCGACCAGCGCCGCCACGACCGCGGCGAGGGCGGCGAAGCCCAAGGCACCCGTGGGGGCGGACGAGGCGAGGTCGAACGGGGCCTTGTCCAGGTACCAGGAGAGCTCGACGTCCTCGCGGCTCTGCTCGGGGCCGCAGAAGTCGTCGGGGGAGGTGCCGGCCGGGATGTCGGCCTCCGCCAGGCACTCCTGGCGGAACTCCTCGTTCATCGCGACGTCGGCGTCGATCTGCTGCTCGGCACGGGCGATCTCGGCCGGCCCCGGGTTGCCGTACTGGGTCAGCGCGATCCCGGTGGCGACGATCCAGCCGACCACGGCGAGGACCAGCACCACCTGGATGAACCGGCGGGACCGGAACCGGTGCAGCTCGGAGCGCAGCAGGTCGCCGAAGCGGGAGCGGGGCAGGTCCGGCCCGGTGGGCCGGGCGGCGGGTTGCTCCACGACGGCGCTCACGGCTGTGCCTCGTCGTGCTGGTCGCCGGTGAGGGCGAGGAAGGCGCTCTCCAGGTCGGGGGTCACCCGTCTCAGCTCCTCGAGGTAGAGGCCGGCTCCGGCCAGCACGCGGGTGATCTCGCTGGGCGCCGGAACCCCGTGCACCAGCAGGGCGCCGTCCGCCGGCGACACGGCGAAGCCGGCGCCGGTCAGCACGGCGGCCGCCGCGGCCGGGTCGGCGACCTGGACGAGCACGTCCCCCGAGCCGCGGGCGGCGAGCACCTCGCCCACCGGGCCCGAGGCGACGCAGCGCCCGCGGGCGAGGATCGAGACCCGGTCGCAGACCTGCTGGATCTCGGTCAGCAGGTGCGAGGAGAGCAGGACGGTGGTGCGACCGTCCCGGCCGAGCCGGCGGATGAGCTCGCGGACGTCGCGGATGCCGGCGGGGTCCAGGCCGTTGCTGGGCTCGTCGAGGATCAGCAGTCGCGGCTCCTTCAGCAGCGCCGCCGCGATGCCGAGGCGCTGCTTCATGCCGAGGGAGTAGCCCTTGAACCGGTCCTCGGCGCGCTCGGTCAGGTCGACCAGCTCCAGGCACTCCTCGACGCGGGTGCGGGGCAGGCCCGCGGCCTCGGCGAGGAGCTGGAGGTTGAGCCGGCCGGTGAAGCCGGGGAAGAACAGCGGGGTCTCGACGAGCGCGCCCACGCCGCCGATCACGTCCGGCAGGCCGGCGGGCACCGGGGAGTCGAGCAGGCGGATCTCACCGCTGCCGGCGTCGGCCGCGACCAGCCCGAGGAGCACGCGGATCGACGTCGTCTTGCCCGAGCCGTTGGGCCCGAGGAAGCCGTGCACGCCTCCGGACTCGACCAGCAGGTCCAGGCGGTCGAGCGCCTTCTGCGGCGGGCGCCCGCGCCGTCGATAGGTCTTGGACACCGCGGTCAGCTGCACGGCCGGCATGGGGGCTCCCTGCTCCGCGGGCCCAGCGCCGCGGGTGCCAGCAGATTGGCACAGGGAGGGGGTCTCCCGGCGAATGCGACACGTGAGAGGGTCGCCGACATGGCGGCTGGAGCGACGCCGGGCCGCGCGGTCGTGCTCGAGACCGAACGCCTGCTGCTGAGACCTTGGCGGGTGAGCGAGGCGCGAGTCCAGCGCGAGCTGTGGACCGAGCGTGATCCACGGGTGCCGCCGCACCGTCGGATCGACGTGGACGGACGGCCGACGGTCGCAGAGCTCGAGGAATGGATCCGCAGTCACGATCCGTCGTCCGTCGGGCTGCTGGCGGTGGAGCGCAAGGCCTCCGGCGACGTGATCGGCTACTGCGGACTGGTCGCGAGCGGACCGGGGGCGGCGGACGAGCCGGAGCTGGCGTTCGAGCTGCTCCGCCGGGCCTGGGGCCAGGGATACGCGACCGAGGCTTCTCGGGCGGTTCTGGACTGGGCGCGGTCATCCGGATACGCACGCCTGTGGGCCACGGTCTGGGACTGGAACACCGCGTCCCGCCGGGTGCTGGCCACGCTCGGCTTCGAGGAGACCGATCGGAGGGACGTGGACCCGGTCCACGGCACCACGCTGTTCACCACGCTCCGGCTCTGACAGCGGGGAGCGTTGAACGCGAGAGGCCCAGAGGCAGGTGCCTTCTGGGCCTCTCGCGTTCACCGGCGCGTCAGCGCGGGGCGCGGCGGCGCTCCCAGTCGGGGTTGAGCTCCTCGTCGTCGTCGTCGGGGCCGCCGAAGCCCACGACGCTCTCCATGCCGGCGGAGATGACGCCCCACTCGATCAGCCGCGACGTCAGCTCGTCGGGGCTCATGTCGTAGATGATCGCCAGCGACTTCAGGTCCTCGGCGCGGATGGAGAGGACCTTGCCGTTGTAGTCGTGCCGCTGCGCCTGGATGGTCGAGGCGTAGCGGGCCAGCGGGCCGGCCTCGTCGGCGGGCAGCGAGCCCAGCGACTCGAGGTTCAGCACGATCTTGCTGCTGGAGGTGACCGCGGAGCTCGGCCGCGGGTCGGGCAGCAGCTCTGACACCGGCACGCCGTAGAAGACGGCGAGCTCGGAGAGGCGCTGGACGGTGACCGCGCGGTCGCCGCGCTCGTAGGAGCCGACGACGACTGCCTTCCAGCGGCCGTGCGACTTGTCCTCCACGCCCTGGAGGGAGAGGCCCTGCTGGTTGCGGATGGCGCGGAGCCGGGCGCCGAGGGCCCGTGAGTAGTCGGTGCTCATCGCGTTCCTGCTCACTGTGCGTCGTCTGGGGGTGGTCGTGATCGTCACTGAGCGTACTGGTCGAGGCGAGCCCGCAACACCCGGTCACGCACGCCTCCGGAAAGTGCGGACGTCCGACCTGCGGCTCCGCACCGGCGCGGGGGCGGCCGGGCCGGTGCAGTACCGTCGGGGCAGGTCCACCCACTCCTTTAACGACCCGTCCAGTGAGGCGGGGAAGGAGGCCTGATGGCCAGCTCGACCCAGCCTGCCCGGAACGGGGCGCCCTCCAGCGGCGACCCGTCGGAAGGATCTCTCCTCTCCGCCGCCGACGTCGCCCGCATGGTCGACCGGATGGCCCACCAGCTCATCGAGCGGGCGGCGGCCGCCGACACCGGCCGCACGCCGGACGACGGCACGGCCGGGCTCTCCGGCCTCGTCCTCGTCGGCATCCCCACGCGGGGCGCCCCGCTCGCGCGCCGCCTGGCCGCCCGCATCGAGGCGTTCTCCGGAGTCGCGGTCGACGTCGGGACCGTCGACATCACGCTCTACCGCGACGACCTGCGCCGCCGCGGGGTCCGCGCCCTCGAGCCGACGGTGCTGCCCGACGGCGGCATCGACGACCGGCTGGTGGTGCTCGTCGACGACGTCCTCTACTCCGGCCGCTCCGTGCGGGCGGCGCTGGACGCCCTCCGGGACCTGGGCCGGCCCCGGGCCGTGCAGCTGGCGGTCCTCGTCGACCGCGGCCACCGCGAGCTGCCGATCCGCGCCGACCTGGTCGGCAAGAACCTCCCGACGTCGCGCAGCCAGAAGGTGTCCGTGCGGCTCGAGGAGATCGACGGCGTCGACGAGGTCACCGTCACGGAGGTGCAGCAGTGAAGCGGCACCTGCTGGAGGCGGCCGACCTCGACCGGGACGACGCGACGCTGGTGCTCGACACCGCGGCGCAGATCGACCAGGCGCTGGCCGGCCGCGAGGTCAAGAAGCTCCCGACGCTGCGCGGCCGCACGGTGGTCAACCTCTTCTACGAGGACTCCACCCGCACCCGCATCTCCTTCGAGCTCGCCGCCAAGCGGCTCTCCGCCGACGTCATCAACTTCTCGGCGAAGGGCAGCAGCGTCTCCAAGGGTGAGAGCCTCAAGGACACCGCGCTGACCCTGGAGGCCATGGGCGCCGACGCGGTCGTCGTCCGGCACTGGGCCTCGGGTGCGCCGCACCGGCTGGCCTCCTGGGTCAAGGGCAGCGTGGTCAACGCCGGCGACGGCACCCACGAGCACCCCACGCAGGCGCTGCTCGACGCGTACACGATCCGGCAGCGGCTGGGCCGGCTCGAGGGCGTACGGGTGGCGATCGTCGGCGACGTGCTGCACAGCCGGGTCGCCCGCTCCAACGTCGGCCTGCTGCACACCCTCGGCGCCGAGGTCACGCTGATCGCGCCGCCGACGCTGCTGCCGGTCGGCGTGGGCAGCTGGCCGGCCGAGGTCTCCTACGACCTGGACGCCGTGCTGCCCAAGGTCGACGTGGTGATGATGCTGCGCGTGCAGGCCGAGCGGATGAACGCCTCGTTCTTCCCCAGCGCCCGCGAGTACAGCCGCCGCTACGGCCTGGACGCCCGCCGGATGGGCGTGCTGCACGACGACGCGATCGTCATGCACCCCGGCCCGATGAACCGCGGGATGGAGATCGCCGCCGAGGTGGCCGACTCCGCCCGCTCCACCATCGTCGAGCAGGTCGCCAACGGCGTCTCGACCCGCATGGCCGTGCTCTACCTGCTGCTCGGAGGCTCGCCCCAGTGACGAACTACCTGATCAAGGGCGCCCGCCCGCTCGGCGGCGACCCCGCCGACATCCTCCTGAAGGACGGCCGGATCGCCGCGATCGGCGACTCCCTCTCCGCGACCGGCGCGGAGGTGATCGAGGCGGCCGGCCTGATCGCGCTGCCGGGACTGGTCGACCTGCACACCCATCTGCGCGAGCCCGGCCGCGAGGACGCCGAGACAGTCGAGACCGGCAGCCGGGCCGCCGCCCTCGGTGGGTTCACCGCGGTGCACGCGATGGCCAACACCGATCCCGTGGCCGACACCGCCGGTGTCGTCGAGCAGGTCTGGCGCTTGGGCCAGGAGGCCGGGCTGGTCGACGTCGTCCCGGTGGGTGCGGTGACCGTCGGACTGGCGGGCGAGCGGCTGGCCGAGCTCGGCGCGATGGCCGACTCCGCCGCCCGGGTCCGGGTCTTCTCCGACGACGGGCACTGCGTCGCCGACCCCGCCCTCATGCGCCGCGCGCTGGAGTACGTGAAGGCCTTCGACGGCGTCGTCGCCCAGCACGCCGAGGAGCCGCGGCTCACCGTCGGCGCCCAGATGCACGAGGGCGACCGCTCCGCGCGCCTCGGCCTGACCGGCTGGCCGGCCGCCGCGGAGGAGGCGATCATCGCCCGCGACGTGCTGCTGGCCGAGCACGTCGGCGCGCGGCTGCACGTCTGCCACGTCTCGACGGCGGGCTCGGTGGAGATCCTGCGCTGGGCGAAGTCCCGCGGCGTGCAGGTCACCGCGGAGGTCACCCCGCACCACCTGCTCCTCACCGACGCCTGCGCGGAGAGCTACGACCCGGTGTTCAAGGTCAACCCGCCGCTCCGGACGGAACGTGATGTGGAAGCCGTTCGAGGCGGATTGGCCGACGGCACGATCGACGCCGTCGGCACCGACCACGCCCCGCACGCGGTGGAGGACAAGGAGAGCGAGTGGGCGCAGGCCCGGCCCGGGATGCTCGGGCTGGAGCAGGCGCTCTCGGTGGTCATCGAGACGATGGTCGAGCCGGGCCGGCTCGACTGGGCCGGCGTGGCCGACCGCATGTCGGTCCGCCCGGCCGCGATCGGCCGGCTGGACGGCCACGGCCGCCCGTTGGCGCCCGGCGAGCCCGCCAACCTGCTGCTGCTGGACCCCACGACCCGGGCCACCGTCGACCCGGCCGCGCTGGCCAGCCGCAGCCGCAACAGCCCCTATGCCGGCCGGGAGCTACCCGGCCGGGTGGTCGCGACGTTCCTCCGGGGCGTCCCGACCGTGCTCGACGGAAAGGCACAGAAGTGAGTGACGCGATCCTCGTGCTCGAGGACGGCAGGACGTTCCGGGGCGAGGCCTACGGCGCGGTCGGGACGACGCTCGGCGAGGCGGTGTTCGCCACCGGCATGACCGGCTACCAGGAGACGCTGACCGACCCCAGCTACGCGGGCCAGATCGTGGCGATGACCGCCCCGCACATCGGCAACACCGGCGTGAACGGCGAGGACGACGAGAGCCGCCGCATGTGGCCGGCCGGCTTCGTCGTCCGCGACCCGGCCCGCCGCACGTCGAACTGGCGCGCCACCGGCAGCCTCGACGACCAGCTCGTCGCCCAAGGCATCGTGGGCATCAGCGGCGTCGACACCCGCGCGCTGACCCGTCACCTGCGCGACCGCGGTGCCATGCGCGCCGGCATCAGCAGCGAGCTCGGGGTGGACGAGCTGCTGGCCCGGGTCACCGCGTCGGAGAGCATGGCCGGCGCCGACCTCGCACCGACGGTGAGCACCGGAGCCGCGTACGTCGTCCCGGCGGTGGGGGAGAAGCGGTTCACCATCGCCGCCCTCGACCTCGGCATCAAGACCGCCACCCCGCGGCACCTGGCCGCCCTCGGCGTCGAGACCCACGTCCTGCCCTCGACGGCCACCGCCGAGGAGCTGCTCGCCGCCGGCCCGGACGGGGTGTTCCTCTCCAACGGCCCGGGTGACCCGGCCGCCGCCGACTACGCCGTCGCCGCGGTGCGTGGCGTGCTCGACGCCCGCCGTCCGCTGTTCGGCATCTGCTTCGGGAACCAGATCCTGGGCCGGGCCCTGGGCCTGGGCACCTACAAGCTGCGCTTCGGCCACCGCGGGCTCAACCAGCCGGTGCTGGACCGGGTCAGCAACACGGTGCGGGTGACCAGCCACAACCACGGCTTCGCCGTGGACGCCCCGCTCGACCGGGCGACCGACACCCCGTACGGGCCGGTCGAGGTGAGCCACGTCGGCCTGAACGACGACGTGGTCGAGGGGCTCCGGCTGCTCGAGACGCCGGCCTTCAGCGTGCAGTTCCACCCGGAGTCGGCGGCCGGCCCGCACGACGCCGCTCCGCTCTTCCAGCGGTTCGTCGACCTCATGGAGGAGAACCACAGTGCCTAAGCGGACCGATCTGAAGCACGTCCTGGTCATCGGCTCCGGGCCGATCCTCATCGGCCAGGCCGCGGAGTTCGACTACTCCGGCACCCAGGCCTGCCGCGTGCTGCGCGCCGAGGGGCTGCGGGTCAGCCTGGTCAACAGCAACCCGGCGACGATCATGACCGACCCCGAGGTCGCCGACGCCACCTACATCGAGCCGCTGACGCCGGAGTTCGTCGAGAAGGTCATCGCCAAGGAGCGCCCCGACGCGCTGCTGGCCACCCTCGGCGGGCAGACCGCGCTCAACATCGCGATCGGCCTGTACGAGAACGGCGTCCTGGAGAAGTACGGCGTCCAGCTCATCGGCGCCGACGTGGATGCGATCAACCGCGGCGAGGACCGGCAGCTGTTCAAGGACATCGTCCGGTCGATCGGCGCCGACGCCCCCCGCTCGACTGTCTGCGCGTCGGTCGAGGAGGCCATCGCCACCGCCGAGGAGGTCGGCTACCCGGTCGTCATCCGGCCCAGCTTCACCATGGGCGGGCTGGGCTCGGGCTTCGCCACCGACGAGGCGATGCTGCGCCGCATGGCCTCCCACGGGCTGGCCGACTCCCCGGTGCACACCGTGCTCATCGAGGAGTCGGTGCTGGGCTGGAAGGAGTACGAGCTCGAGCTGATGCGCGACCGCAGCGACAACGTGGTGGTCATCTGCTCGATCGAGAACATCGACGCGATGGGCGTGCACACCGGTGACTCGGTGACCGTCGCCCCGGCGATGACGCTCACCGACGTCGAGTACCAGAAGATGCGCGACGTCGGCATTGCCGTGCTGCGCGAGGTCGGCGTCGACACCGGCGGCTGCAACATCCAGTTCGCCGTCAACCCGGCCGACGGCCGGCTGGTCGTCATCGAGATGAACCCGCGGGTCTCGCGCTCCAGCGCCCTGGCGTCGAAGGCCACCGGCTTCCCGATCGCCAAGATCGCCGCGAAGCTGGCCATCGGCTACACCCTCGACGAGATCACCAACGACATCACCGGTGTCACCCCGGCGGCGTTCGAGCCCACGCTGGACTACGTCGTCGTGAAGATCCCGCGGTTCGCTTTCGAGAAGTTCCCCGGCGCCGACCCGCGGCTGACGACGACGATGAAGAGCGTCGGCGAGGTCATGTCGATGGGCCGCAACTTCGCCGAGGCCCTGGGCAAGGCGATGCGCTCCACCGAGACGAAGGTGGCCGGCTTCTGGACCGGCGGGGAGGAGACGCGGAGCGCCGAGGAGCTGCTCGAGGTCCTTCGGGTGCCGGTCGACGGCCGGCTCTACGTCGCCGAGGCCGCGCTGGCTGCCGGCGCCACCGTCGAGGAGGTGTCGGCTGCCAGTGGTTTCGATCCATGGTTCGTCGACCAGATCGCGCTGGTCCGCGAGGTGGCCGACGAGGTCCGCGACGCGCCGTCCCTCACGCCGGAGGTGCTCCGCCGGGCGAAGCGGTTCGGGCTGTCGGACCGGCAGATCGCCGCGCTGCGCCCCGAGCTCGCCGGTGAGGACGGCGTCCGGTCGCTGCGCTGGCGGCAGGGCATCCGGCCGGTCTACAAGACCGTCGACACCTGCGGCGGCGAGTTCGCCGCCCGCACGCCGTACCACTACTCGTCCTACGACGAGGAGACCGAGGTCGAGCCGCGGGAGAAGCCGGCGGTGCTGATCCTGGGCTCCGGGCCGAACCGGATCGGGCAGGGGATCGAGTTCGACTACTCCTGCGTGCACGCGGTGATGGCGCTGCAGGACGCCGGCTACGAGGCGGTGATGGTCAACTGCAACCCGGAGACCGTCTCCACCGACTACGACACCGCCGACCGGCTGTACTTCGAGCCGCTGACCTTCGAGGACGTGCTCGAGGTGGTCGAGGCCGAGCGCGCCGCCGGCCCGGTGGCCGGCGTCATCTGCACCCTGGGCGGGCAGACCCCGCTGGCCCTGGCGCAGCGGCTCAAGGACGCCGGCGTGCCGGTGCTCGGCACCTCGCCCGAGGCGATCGACGACGCCGAGGACCGCGGGGCGTTCAGCCGGGTCCTCTCCGACACCGGGCTGCTCGCCCCCAAGCACGGGATGGCGACGACCTACGCCGAGGCCCGCGCGATCGCGGCCGACATCGGCTACCCGGTGCTGGTCCGGCCCTCCTACGTGCTGGGCGGCCGCGGCATGGAGATCGTCTACGACGACGCCACGCTCGAGGCCTACATCGCCAAGGCGACCGACGTCAGCGTCGACCACCCGGTGCTGGTCGACCGGTTCCTCGAGGACGCCGTCGAGATCGACGTCGACGCGCTCTACGACGGCACCGACCTCTACCTGGGTGGCGTCATGGAGCACATCGAGGAGGCCGGCATCCACTCCGGCGACTCGGCGTGCGCCCTGCCGCCCATCACCCTGGGGACGGCCGACCTGCTCAAGATCCGCGCCGCGACCGAGAAGCTGGCCGAGCGGATCGGCGTCCGCGGGCTGATGAACGTCCAGTACGCGATCAAGGACGACATCCTCTACGTCATCGAGGCCAACCCCCGGGCCAGCCGCACGGTGCCGTTCGTCTCCAAGGCCACGGCGGTGCAGCTGGCCAAGGCGGCGGCCCGGATCGCGGTGGGGGAGACGGTCGCCGAGCTGCGGGCCTCGGGCGTGCTGCCGGCCACCGGCGACGGCACCGACCTCCCCGAGGGCGCGCCGATCGCGGTCAAGGAGGCGGTTCTGCCCTTCAACCGCTTCCGGACCGTCGAGGGCCACGGCGTCGACACCCTGCTCTCCCCGGAGATGAAGTCCACCGGTGAAGTCATGGGCCTGGACACCGAGTTCGGCACCGCCTTCGCCAAGTCGCAGGCGGCCGCCTACGGCTCGCTGCCCACGGCCGGCACGGTCTTCGTGTCGCTGGCCAACCGCGACAAGCGGGGCGCGATCTTCCCGGTCAAGCGGCTGGCCGACCTGGGCTTCCGCATCCTGGCCACCGTCGGCACCGCGCAGGTGCTGCGGCGCAACGGCGTGGCGGCGGAGGTCGTCGGCAAGTTCAGCGAGGGCCCGGGCAACGTGGTCGAGGCGATCCTGGCCGGCGACGTCGACATGGTGGTGAACACGCCCTTCGGGGCGCCGGGCAACAGCGGCCCCCGGCTGGACGGCTACGAGATCCGCACCGCCGCCGTCTCCGCCGGCATCCCGTGCATCACCACGGTGCAGGGGCTGGGCGCCGCGGTGCAGGGCATCGAGGCGCTGCGCCAGGGCGGGATCGGCGTCCGCAGCCTGCAGGAGGTGCACGCCGCGCTCGCCGCCGGCGTTGCCGCCGCGGCGGGGGCGCACGCGTGACGGCCGGCTACCTGACGACGCCGGCGCCGGCGGCGGACTCCCCGCCGGTGCAGCGCACCGTCGAGGTGGTCGGCGCCCGCCCGGTCGACGCCTACGTGGAGCTGCGGCTGGCCGCCCCGGAGATCGCCGCGCGGGCGCAGCCGGGGCAGTTCGTCGCCTTCGCCGTCGGCGGGGAGACCTCCGGGCTGCTGCTGCGCCGTTCGATCGCGATCAGCACCGTCGGGGACGGCGTGGTCACCGTCGTCGTCTCCGCCGCCGGGCCCGGGTCGACCTGGCTCACCCAGCGCCGCCCCGGCGACACCGTCGACGTCGTCGTCGGCCTCGAGTCGGGCGCCGACGACTACGTCGTGAAGCCGTTCAAGCCGAAGGAGCTGGTCGCGCGGATCCGGGCGCGGGTCCGCCGCACCGAGCCGGTCCCGGCGGAGACGCTCGCCATCCGCGACCTGCAGATCGACGTGGCCGGTCACTCGGTGACCCGGGGCGGGG
>JBEPZM010000032.1:0-18468 GCA_041640835.1 Blastococcus sp. | reverse complement strand
CCGCCGGCCGCCCGGCCGGCCAGCGCCCGGCGGGCACGGTCGAACCGCGCCACGCGGGCCGCCTCCTTCGGGCCCAGCCCGGTCTCGGCGCGGAACCGCTGCTCCAGGTGCCGGACCGACCAGCCCACGCGCGCGGCGACCTCGGTCACCGGCAACCGGCCGGCCGACGCCGTCGTCAGCCGCCAGGCCTCGGCGACCTCGGGGCGCACCCCGTCGGCCGCAACCTGCTGCAGCAGCACCTCCTCCAGGACGGCGAACCGTGCCGGCCAGCTCTCCGCCGTCCGCACCCGCTCGACCAGTTCGGTCCCGGTCACGCCGAGGACGTCGTCCAGCGGGCTGTCCAGCGAGACCAGGGCGCCGGCGGGGCAGCCCAGCAGAGCGCGGGCACCGATCGGTGTGAGGGAGAGCTGGATGCCGGACTGCCGTCCGGGGTGGGTGATCCGCGCCGGGCGGGTGTGCAGCCCGCCGACCAGGCCGTCGTAGCTCCCGGGCGCCTGCGCGGGGTCGGGGTGCGCGGCGATCACCAGCGGATCGTCGAGCGGAAGGATCACGGTGAGGAACGGCGAGGGCAGGCCCAGGTGCTCGCCGGGCGGCAGTCCGTCGTGCCGGTAGCCGACCGCGGCGGCGACGAACGGGCGCAGCCGCGGGTGCATGCGGTGCACCACGGACTCCTGCGTCACGCGCCCAGGATCGCCGCCGGCGCGCCCGCTGTCACGGCCCGTTCTCCGGACGGAGGAACCGCCGGGCTGCTCAGAACTCCGAGGAGGACGACGAGGCGACGGCGAAGATGATCACCAGCGCCAGGAACCCGATGCCGATCCAGCCGAGCACGATGCCGGCGGTCGCCATGCCGCCCCCGGACTCGCCGCGCTCGCGGATCTGCTTCTTGGCCATGTAGCCGAACACCAGCGCCAGGATGCTGCCGATCCAGTAGATCCAGAGGATCCCCAGCACCATGGAGGCGACGGCCATGCCGTTGGTCGGCCGGTGCACCGGGTAGCCGTAGCCGCCGTAGGGCGGCTGCCCGTAGCCCGGCGGGTACCCCGCGTACGGCGGCTGACCGGCGTAGGGCGGCTGACCCGCATAGGGTGGCTGCCCCGGAGCGGGAGGCTGTTGCCACGTGCCGCCGTACGGGTCGTCGCCGGGTTGCTGCGGGCCGGGGTGTGTCATGTGCTCGCTCCTGATCGACGGCGCCCGACGGCAATCGATCCGGGGCGTTCCACCATCCTGACGGGCGGCGGACGGGGCGACGGCGAGGCGCGCGGCCGCACCACCCCGACGGGGCAGACCTCACCCGTCGACGGCGTCCAGGAACAACCGCAGCGTCTCCAGGAACACCTCGGGCTGCTCGGAGTGCACCCAGTGGCCGGCGTTCTTGACGCGGACCAGCCGGGTGGTCGGGAACAGCTCGTCCATGCGCGCCCGGTCCTGCGGCAGCACGTAGTGCGAGTTCGCCCCCGCGATCCAGAGCACCGGACCCTCGAAGGTGGCTCCGGCCGGGGGGTCGGGGAAGCGGCGCAGCTCGCCCAGGTCGCGCTCCAGCAGGTCCAGGTTCAGCCGCCAGCGCCAGCCCCCGTCGCTTCCCAGCCCCTCGCGGACCAGGCTCTGCAGCAGGAAGCTGCGCACCATCCGGCTCGGGACGGCGGTGCGCAGCGCGGCGTCGGCGTCGTCCCGGGTCTGCAGCGCACCCAGGTCCATCGCCTTCATGGCGGCGATGAACGCGCCGAAGGGGGAGGCCTCCTCGTCCTCGTCGTCGGTCCGGCCGCCCTGCAGGGGGTACTCGACCGGTGCGATGTCGACGACGACGAGCGCGTGCAGCAGCTCCGGCCGGCGCAGCGCGAGCGTCATCGCCACCTTGCCGCCCATCGAGTGCCCGACCAGCGTCACCGGCTCCCCGTAGGACGCCAGCTCGGTGGCGACCAGCTCGGCCATGTCGACGTAGTCGATCCGGTCGGTCCAGGGCGAGTGACCGTGGTTGGGCAGGTCGAGCAGCGTGACGCGGTGCCGATCGGAGAGCCCCTTGGCGATCGTCGTCCAGTTCTTGCCCTGGCCGAACAGCCCGTGCACGAAGACCACGCGCGGGCCGGCCTCGCCCAGGGCGCGTGCGTGCAGCTGCAGGTCGTCGTCCACGCCGTCCATCCCACCAGCCCGCCGGACCGGCGTCGCCCCGGGGCGCGCGGTCAGCGCGGCAGGAACTCGATGACGCGGCGGGTGGCGTCCCAGCGGATGGACCCGCCCTCGAAGTCGCTCCGCCGGCCGCCGGGGACGGAGTACTCGCCGCTGACCGGGAAGCCCAGCGCGCCCTGCTCCCAGCCCGTCTGGGCCCACGCGGCGCGGATCGCGCCGTACACCTCGTGCGCGCCGGTCGTCGGCGACCAGTAGATCGACGCCCCGCCCTGCCCGGCGAAGTGGTTGAACCGGCCCCGCCCGCCCGGCGTCGACAGCTCACCGGTCACCGGATAGCTGAGCGGCCCGAGCTCCCAGCCCAGGGCGCCCCACTGCGCCCGGATCGCGCCGTAGACCTCGTGCGCGCCGGTCCAGGGGTGCCAGTAGATGGACCCGCCGCCCGATCCGGCGAAGTGCGACATCCGGCCCCAGCCGTCCGGGGTCGGCAGCTCGCCGGTGACCGGGAAGCCCAGCGGACCCAGCTCCCAGCCCACCTGGCCGTACCGGTTCCGGATGAGCCCGTAGACCTCGTGCGCCCCCGTGGACTGCGACCAGTAGATGGAGGCGCCGTCGGGCCGGTTGAAGTGCTGCATCCAGCCCAGGCCGAACGGGGTCGGCGTCTCCCAGGTGACCGCCCCGCCGAGCGGGCCGCGCTCCTGGCCGAGGTCGATGTACCGACGCTCGATCCAGGTCCAGCCGACGGCGACGCGCATGTTCCGGCCGGCCTCCTCGCGCTCGCCGATGACCGGCCACATGTTCGACAGACAGCCCTGCAGGCCGATCGACTGCTGCTGCATGGCCGGGGCGAGCCGGCCCCCCGCGGGGCAGTTCCGGTGCCCGAGGCCCAGCCAGTGGCCGACCTCGTGGGTGATCACGTACTGCTGGTAGGTCGCCAGCCCGTGCGGCCAGGTGGGCGTGGCCCCGCGCCAGCGCTCGTCGTTGATGTAGACGTTGCGGCCCACGCGGCAGCTGTAGAAGGCGTCGCACCCGCCCTGCGCCCCCACCACGGACGGCGCAGCCAGGATGAGGGTGAACTCGCCCCCGGACGGCACCTGCTGGAAGGCGAGTGCGCCGCCGAGGCCCCACCCGCGGGAGTCGTTGAGCGTGCCGGCCGCGACGGCGGCGAACTGGCCGAGGTCGCCGTGGACGACCCCCTGCGCCACCACCGAGTAGGTGACGACCCGCTCGGCGGCCTGCGCCGACGGGCCGATCGGGAGCAGGACGGCGGCGACCGCCGTCAGTGCCACCAGCAGTGCGCGCCAGGTCCTGGGCATGAGCGGCTCCTCGCCGACGGCGGCCGGGGGCCGCGACGCGGTGCACCGTAGCGGCGGGCGGCGCGACGCGGGAGGCCTCCACCTGCGGTGATGCCGCCCGCGGCGCGACATGCCTGCCCGGCGCGACGGATCCGTCGGAGGCGACGCCTACCGTGCCCCGGGACGAGGGGGAGGTGCCGGCATGCCCGGACGACGACGGCGCAGCACGACCAGCAGCCGCAGCACGACCAGCAGCCGGACGGCGTCCGGCCGGACCCGCACCGCGGCGCCGCGGAAGCGGGCGGCCGCGAAGCCGAGCAAGGCGGCGGCCGGGCTGCCGGTGGCGGGTCCGGGGGAGCGGGTGTGGGTGCTGGCCGTGCCGTTCCGCGCGCCCGCCCCCGGCGCGGTCTGGCACGCGGGGCTGCAGGCGCACGTCTGGGTCGGCGGGGAGCTGCCGGCGGCGCTGGTGCCCTACGACCCGCCCCCGTACAGCTTCGAGCGGTTCGTCGAGGACGAGCTCAACGAGGAGCCGCGCCCGCTCCCCGAGGGGCGCCCGCTGACGCCGCGCGACCAGCAGTGCGACGGCGCCGACGTCGTCGCCGCGCACGCGGCGGCCGGCGGCCGGGTGTTCCTGCTCGGTGACGACCCCGGCGTCGGCAAGACCGGGACGGCGATCCTCGCCGTCAAGGCGATCGCCGAGCAGCGCGACGTCTCGCGGGTGCTGGTCGTCGCCGACCGGCCCGCGGCGATCACCATTCCGCACTGGTCCCGCTCGATCGCCGGGTTCGGCGACGGCGAGCTGCGCTGGTGCGTGACGACGTGGGACCGGCTGGGCAAGGTGGCCGCGGTGCAGCGGGCGACCGGCGCCCGGTTCGACGTCGTCGTCGCCGACGAGGCGCACATGGTGCGGCACACGACCACCCAGCGCTGGAAGCACTGGAAGGCGGTGTCCGGCGCCGGCCGGGTGAAGGACGCCCCCTACGTGCTGGCCTGTACCGCCACCCCGGCGCACACCCCGCTCGAGCTGCCCTACCTGGCGCCCCAGTTCGCCGTCCAGCACGGCGAGCCGCTGAAGGACTGGGCCGACCTCCCCGCGCGGCTGGCCGCGCGGGGGTTCCACGTGGAACGTGGGCGGTACGGGTGGCAGTGGACCGAGGACGCCGACGAGCGCCGCGCCGACCTCGCCACGCTGCAGAGCTGGCTGGCCGAGGCCGAGCCGCCGGCGACGCTGCACCGGCCCGCGCCCTGGGGGCCGGTGTCGGTGAGCGGTGCACCGGTGGCGCTGACCCCGGCGGAGCGGGCGTCGTACGAGGCGGAGTGGTCGGAGTTCCGGGCCGAGATGCAGCTGGCGCGCCGGTCGCGGCAGACCGCGCGGGGCCGTGCCGCCCTGCTGCGCTTCCGGCAGAAGGCCGGGCTGATCCGCGTGCAGGCGACCGTCGACTGGGTGAAGGCGCAGGTCGAGGCCGAGCGGCAGGTCGCGGTGTCGGTCGAGTTCGTGGAGACGGCGGCCGATCCGATCCGCGAGGCGCTGCTGTCCGCCGGGATCGAGGTGGCCGGCATCTACGGCCGCGACCGGTTCGACGTCGAGGGCGAGCGGCTGCGGTTCCAGCGTGGGGACGCGCAGGTGTGCGTGTTCACCGTGACCGCCTCGATCAGCCTGCACGCCGGCGAGCTGCTGCCCGACGGTGCGCACGCCTCGGAGCTGCCGCGGGTCGGGCTGTTCCACCAGCCGCGGTTCTCCGGTATCCAGGCCCGGCAGGTCACCGGCCGCACGCACCGCGACGGGCGCACCTCGCCGTGGCTGGTCGCCTTCGCCGAGGACACGGTGGAGGAGCAGGTGGCGCGGGTGATGGTCGAGCGGCTGGCGGTCACCGGCTCCACTGCGGGCGCCGACACCTCGGCGCTGCAGGAGATCGCCGAGCTGCTCGAGGCCGACTGGCTCCCCGCCACCGCGCTCGCCGACAGCTGAGCGGTCAGCCCTCCCCGCCCGGCTCGGGAAGCACGCGGTACCGGGAGACGTCGATGGGCTGGGACTCCGTGAAGTGCTCGGACCCCACCACGTCGGGGGCCGAGCCGGAGCCCTCCACGATCGCCGCCGTCAGCCCTCGAGGGGTCAGGGATCCGCGCTCGACAGTCGCCGCCGGCTCCCCTCCCACCGTGTCGGACACGTAGGCGCAGGACTCGGCGAGATCCTCGACGGCGTAGCAGTGCCCCGTCCCCGCCAGGGTCCAGACGTCGGCCAGCTCGGGCCGCTGCTGCACCACCTCCCGGGGCAGGACACCCGGGCGGAGGAAGACGTGGACCGGACGGTCGACGGCGTAGCTGTTGAGGTTGTACGTGCTGGGCCGGCTCCCGACGAAGTCCTCCACGGACAGTTCCCCGCGCATCGCGCCGATCTCGTAGGCGCCCGCGGCGACGAGGAAGCTGCCCCGCCGTTCGTCCGCCTGCCGGGCCGGGGCGTCGGGGACCCGGACGTCGCGGTACACCTCGTCGGGCACGAACTCCCAGACCACCACGTGGCCGACCACGTCCTCGTCGTGCTGCGTGTGGACGATGTCCGGCTCCCCGACGAACCGGCCGCGTGCGACGACGAAGGAGAGGTCGACCAGCTCGTCGGCGGTCGTGATCGCCTCGGTGCCGTAGGACTCGGCGACCGACACCGTCGGCAGCGGCTCCTGCGCCGCCGGCTCGGGATCCTGCGCACCGCAGCCCGCGCCGGCGGTCACGACGAGGGCGCAGACCACCGCGGCGCCGCGGAGACCGATCACGGAACTCGTCGTCCTGACATGGCTCGCATGTGTAGTCGCAGCGAGTGACCGCGTCGAGTGGTTCCGGTCCGGCTCCGCACCGGTCACGCGCTGCCCAGGACGTCGATCACCGGATCAGCTAGGCGTGCGAGCCGTTCCCCGTGGTGACGTCTCCGTTGTCGGAGATCGGCACGCGGGTGACGGCGTCGGCACCGGTGGCGCCGCCGAGGCGGCGCAGCAGCGCCGCGACGTCGATGCCGGTGAGGTCGCCGGAGAGCTGCAGCCCCTGGGCCACGTTGGAGGCGACCGACCGCCCGAGCGAGCCGGCGCCGTCGGTGGAGATGACGGTCATCTTCTCGACCGCCGACAGCGGGGCGGCGGCCGCGCCGACGACCTCGGGCAGCACCTTGACCAGCATCTCCAGGATCGCCGCCTCGCCGTACTTGGCGAACGCGTCGGACCGGGCGTCCATCGCCTCGGCCTCGGCCTGACCGCGGGCGAGGATCGCGGCCGCCTCGGCGGCGCCCTCGCGCTCGACGGCGTCGGCGATCGCCTGGCGGCGCAGCTTCTCCGCCTCACCGCGCTTCGCACCCTCGATCGCCTCGGCCTCGGCCAGGGCCGAGCGGCGGGCCCGCTCGCCCTCACCGGAGAGCTCGGCCTGCCGGGCGGCGGCCTCCGCGGCCGCGATCGTCGCCTGCCGCTGCGCCTCGGCGGTCAGGATCGCCGTGTTCTTGCGGCCCTCGGCCTCCTGCTCCACCTTGTAGCGCTGGGCGTCGGCGGGACGGCGGACCTGCGTGTCCAGCTGCCGCTCGGTGAGCGCCGCGGTCCGCTCGGCCACCTTCTCCTGCTCCATGAGGATCGCCTGGTCCTGCGCGGCCTGCGCCAGCGGCCCGGCCGCGGCGGCGCGCGCCTTGGCGGCGTCGGTCTCCGCGGCGATCTCGGCCTGCTTGAGCGCCAGCTGCCGCTGCGAGATCGCGATCGCCTCGTCGGCCAGCAGCTGCTCCTGCTGCGCGGCCTGCCGGGCCCGCGCCTCGGCGATGCTCGCCTCCTTGAGCACCCGCGCCGCCTCGGGGCGCCCCAGGTCCGCGAGGTAGGAACCTTCGGCCTGGATGTCCTGCAGCTGGAAGGTGTCGAGCACCAGGCCCTGGCCGGTGAGCGAGGACTCGGCCTCCTCGGCGACGGCGGAGGCGAACGCGGCGCGGTCCCGGATGATCTCCTCGATCGTCAGCCGGCCGACGATCGAGCGCAGCGCGCCGGCCAGCACCTCCGAGGTGAAGGTGTCGATTCCCTGCTGCTGGTTCAGGAAGCGCTGGGCGGCGGCACGGATGGAGCTCTCGGACCCGCCGACCTTGACGATCGCGACGCCCTCCAGGTCGCACTTGACGCCCTGCAACGACACCGCGCCCCGGATGCCGACCGGGATCCGGCGGCTGGAGAGGTCCATCGAGTGCAGCTTCTGGACGACGGGCAGCACGAAGACGCTCGCGCCGAGCACGACCTTCTGGCCGGAGGAGTCGCGCGAGATCACGCCGCTGTCGCTGGTGACCTCCCGCCCCTGGCGCCCGGTGACGATGAACGCCTGGTTGGGCCCGGCCACCTTGATGCGGGACAGGACCAGCAGGACCAGCAGGATCACCAGGACGGCGATGCCGCCGACGGCGTAGAGGAGCGTCACGTGGTTCGGCCTCCGGGCAGGGGGTGGGGGTCGGGTGCGGTGGAGACGACCTCCACCGCGGTCTCGCTGATCGCTTCGACGACGTAGACCGGCGTCCCGGTGGGCAGGGGCACGTCGCTGCGGGCGGAGTACTTGAGCTGCTGGCCGGCGAGGGCCAGCCGGACCTCCCCGTAGCCGGGGCTCGGCACCGCGGAGACGACGACGCCCTGCGCGCCCACGAGGTGGTGGCGGGTCAGCGTCGGCTGGGTCGGCATGTCGGTGAGCGCGCGCGAGAGCCGGATCGCGCCCCAGGCGAGCGGAACGGCGACGACCAGCCCGACGGCGAGCGCGAGCAGCGCGGCCACGACGTCGGGCAGGTCTGCGGGCAACAGGCTCGTGGCGGCGGCGCCGCCGAAGCCGATGCCGCCGAGCAGGGCGGCGAGCGCCGGCACGGAGAAGGGCCCGTCGGCGTCACCCAGCCCCAGGTCGAACTCACCGACGAACAGCGAGAGCACCAGCACGACGAGGCCGAGAGCACCGATGACGAGGAAGACCGTTGCCACTCCGTGCGTCCTCCCCGTCGGCCGTCGACCTGCAGCTTCCCAGTTCCGGGACGACGGCGGCAAGGAAATCCACAGTCGGGTGAACGGGCGGGCTCAGGGGATGCCGAGGTCGCTCCGTTCCAGCGCGGGACGGTCCCATCCCGCGAGGTCGGCGGCTGCCTCGTACGTGCGCTGGAGGAAGGCCAGCAGGACCGCGTCGGGGTCCGCGGCGGTGCGCACCACCTCGTAGGGCAGCACGTACTCGCCCAGGCCGTCGTCCCAGCGCGCGCCCTCGGGCAGGCCGGTGATCTCCCGGAACCCCGCGGGCTCGGGGTAGGCGTAGCTGTAGAAGACGCCCTCCTTCCCCGGCGGCCCCGGCCAGTAGCCGCAGCTGCTGACCTCGTGCGAGTAGGCCTCGAGCATCACGTGCGGGCCGCAGTTCGGCGCCCCGCCCGGGTGGTCGGGGGCGGTGCGGCCGGAGAACCGCGTCGTGGCGAGGTCGAGAGCCCCCCAGAACAGGTGCACCGGGCTGGACTTGCCGACGAACCGGTCCCGGAAGGTGGTGAGGACGCGCGTCATCTCCACCAGCCCGAGCCAGAACCGGTGCACCGCGTCGGGGTCGTAGCTCGCGTGCACCCGGTCCTCGGGGAACGGGACGGCGTCCGGGATCTCCACCGGCACCGGCCAGATCTCGGTCCCGACGCCCAGCTCGTCGAGCAGCGCCATCACGTCGGCGTGGAAGTCCGCCACCGCCCGAGCCTCGAGCGGCAACGAGCCGGTCGTGCCGTCCACGGTGGCGACGACGAGGCGGTGGTCGACGAAGTCGAAGTCCACCGAGAACGACGGCCCGGTCGGGTGCGGCATCAGCGAGGTGGTCAGCCCCCGGGCCGTCACGTACAGCGGCACGTTCCACCAGTGGTTGGCCAGGCCGGCGTTGGCCATCCGGACCTTGCCCACCACCTGCGTGTACAGCTGCAGCGTGTCGCGGGTGTCGGCCCAGCCGTCGACCGGCAGCGCCGGCCAGGAGCGCGGGGTCTGCTCGGTCACGGGAACAGTCTGTCCTTACGCCCACGGCGGACGGCGGACGGACCCCTTGCCGCCCCGGCCGTCCCGGCGTGGGATCGAGCGGACCGAGGCACGAGGGGGCCGGCGTGATCGTGGAGTACATCCGCTACCGGGTCGACGAGGAGCGGCAGGACGCCTTCCTGGCCGACTACGCCCGGGCGGCCGGGGTCCTCGCCCGGGCGCCGCAGTGCGTGGACTACGAGCTGAGCCGCAGCGTCGACGAGCCGGCCTGCTCCGTCCTGCGCATCACGTGGACCTCCGCGGAGGACCACGTGCAGGGCTTCCGGGGCGGCGACCTCTTCCCCGAGTTCCTCGCCGCGGTGCGCCCCTACGTCGCCGACATCGAGGAGATGCGGCACTACGAGCGGACCGCCGTCGCCGGGTCCGGCGCCGCGGTGCCGACCCTGCACGACTGGGCGGGCGGGACGCCGGCCCTGGAGCGGCTGACCCGCCGGTTCTGCGAGCGCGTGGTCGCCGACGACCTGATCGGCCCGCTGTTCGCGCACATGGACGACGGCCACCCGCGGCACGTCGCGATGTGGCTCGCCGAGGTCTTCGGCGGCCCGGACCGGTACACGCGCGAGCGGGGCGGCTACCCGGCGATGCTCGGCCACCACCTGGGCAAGGACATCACCGAGCAGCAGCGCCGTCGCTGGGTGGCGCTGCTGCTCGACAGCCTGGACGACGCAGGGCTCCCGGCCGACCCGGAGTTCCGGGCCGCCTTCGTGGGCTACGTCGAATGGGGCACGCGCCTGGCCGTGGCGAACTCCCGCCCGGGTGCCGAGGTCGCGCGGTCCGCACCGGTGCCCCGGTGGGGCTGGGGAGTCGCGCCGCCCTGGTCGGGGTGACCGGCCCCGTCAGCCGTCCCTACTCGCCGACCTCGCCGTCGATCCACTCCCGGATGAGGTCCGCGTGCCCGTTGTGCCGCGCGTACTCCTCGATGAGGTGCACGAGGATCCAGCGCAGGCTCGGCGTGGTGCCGTCCGGCGAGCCGACGACGGCCAGGCGGTCCAGCCCACCGTCGGCCACCGCCTCGGCGACGAGCTCCCGGGAGCGGGCGACGGCTCCCGACCACAGCGCGTGCAACTGCTCGGGGGAGTCCTCGGCCGCGGAGTGCCACTCCCAGTCCGGGTCGTCGTCCCAGTCGACGTCGGCGAAGGTGTCGCTCCACCCGCGGCCGAAGAGCCGCCGGGAGACCCAGATCTCCTCGACGAAGGCCAGGTGCTTGAGCAGCCCGCCCAGCGTCATCGTCGAGGCGGCCACCGTCACCCGCAGGCCGTCGGCGTCCAGGCCGCGGGTCTTCCACGCCAGCGTCGCTCGCTGGTAGTCGAGGAAGCCGGTCAGGACGGCGAGCTCGTTCCCGGCGGGTGGGGGCTCGATCCGGCCGTCGTCGCTGTCGGTCATGGCCCGCACGCTAACGGGGACACTGAGGGGGTGAGGCGGGAGGCGAGCGTGCTGCACCTGGACCTCGACGCCTTCTTCGCCGCGGTCGAGCAGCGCGACAAGCCCTCGCTGCGGGGGCGCCCCGTCGTCGTGGGCGGCGTCGGGGGGCGGGGCGTCGTCGCCACGGCGTCGTACGAGGCCCGCGCCTTCGGCGCCCGCTCGGCCATGTCCACCGCCGAGGCCCGCCGGCGCTGCCCGGCGGGGACGGCGTTCCTCGGCGGCCGGTTCGCCGCCTACCGGCGCACCTCCGAGGTCGTCATGGGCCTGCTCCGCGAGCTGTCGCCGCTGGTGGAGCCGGTGTCCATCGACGAGGCCTACGTCGACCTCGCCGCCGGCGGGCACGACCTCTCCGTGCCGGCTGTGACGGAACTGGGCCGGGACCTGAAGGTCCGGATCGCCGCGGCCACCGGGGGAGTGACCGGCTCGGTCGGCATCGGCTCGTCGAAGCTCATGGCGAAGATCGGCTCGGAGCTGCAGAAGCCCGACGGCCTGGTCGTCGTCCCTCCGGGGGAGGAGCTCGCGCTGCTGCACCCGCTGTCGGTGACCACGCTGGGCGGCGTCGGACCGGCGACGGCGGAGCGGCTGCACCAGGTCGGGGTGAAGACCGTCGGCGACCTGGCCGCGAAGTCGCTGGCCGACCTGGTCGCGCTGGCCGGACGGGCGCACGGGGCCGGCCTGTACGCGCTGGCCCGCGCCGAGGACGACCGCGCCGTGGTGCCCGACCGCGAGGCGAAGTCGGTCTCGCACGAGGAGACCTTCGAGCGCGACCTCACCGATCTCGCCGTCCTGGGCCGCGAGATCGACTCGATGGCCGGCCGGGTCGGCAAGCGGCTGCGCGACTCGGCGTTCTCCGGCCGCACAGTCACGCTCAAGCTGCGCCGCTACGACTTCACCACCCTCACCCGCTCGCAGACGCTGCCGCAGCCCACCGACGACCCCCGGCAGATCGCCGCGATCGCCCGCCGGCTGCTGACCGACGCCGGCGCGGAGGGCGGCCTGCGGCTGCTCGGCGTCGGCGTCTCCGGGCTCTCGCTCTACGCCCAGGGCGACCTGTTCGCCGAGGACGACGACGGCGCCCCGATGGCCGCCACCGAGGAGGTCGCGCCGGCGGACGCCGTGCCCGAGCCGCCGCTGCCCGCGGACAAGCGCTGGTGGCCCGGCCAGGACGTGCGGCACGAGGAGCTGGGCGCCGGCTGGGTGTGGGGCCGCGGGCTGGGACGGGTTACGGTCCGCTTCGAGGGGCCGCTGACCACGCCCGGTCCGGTGCGCACGCTGGCCGCGGACGATCCGCTGCTGCAGCCGGCCGACCCCCCTGACTGGAGGCCGACCGCATGACGCCGGACCGTTCGTGGTGGGGGTGGGGCACCACCGACCGGGCCCTGAGCGACGAGCAGTGCGTCGCCCGGGCGGCCGCGCTGCCGGGACTGCCCGACCGGCCGCGTCCGGTTCCGCGGCTGGCCGACGTCGTCCTGCCGGCGTCGCGGGTGACCGCGCCGGACGGGCTCCCGGTCTCCACCGACCACGACGACCGCGCCCGGCACGCCTACGGCAAGGCCTACCGCGACGTCGTCCGGGCGCTGTCCGGCGAGCTGCCCGGAGCTCCGGACGCCGTCGCGCACCCCGCGGACGAGGCCGACGTCGTGCGGCTGCTCGACTGGGCGTCCTCGGCCGGGGTCGTCGTCGTCCCGTTCGGCGGCGGCAGCTCGGTGGTGGGCGGGATCGAGTACCGCGGCGACCGGCCCTGGCTCTCGATGGACCTCACCGCGCTGGACCGCGTGCTGGAGATCGACCGGGTCAGCCGGGCGGCGCGGATCCAGGGCGGCGCACTGGGGCCGGTGCTCGAGGAGCAGCTCCGCCCGCACGGCCTGACGCTGCGCCACTATCCGCAGAGCTTCGAGTTCTCCACGCTGGGCGGCTGGCTGGCCACCCGCGCCGGCGGGCACTACGCGACGCTGCTCACCCACATCGACGACCTGGTCGAGTCGATGCGGGTCGTGACGCCGGTCGGGGTCAGCGAGTCGTGGCGGCTGCCGGGCTCGGGGGCCGGACCCTCGCCGGACCGGATGTTCCTGGGCTCGGAGGGCACGCTCGGCGTCATCACCGAGGCGTGGATGCGGCTGCAGGACCGGCCGCGGTTCAAGGCCTCGGCGTCGGTGACCTTCCCCGACATGACCACCGCGATCGGCGCGGTCCGCGCGATCTCGCAGGCCGGCCTCCATCCGGCCAACTGCCGGCTGCTCGACGCCGGCGAGGCGGCCACCTCGGGCGCCTCGACGACGGGGAGCTGCGTGCTCGTGCTGGGCGTCGAGTCCGCGGCGCACCCGGTGGACAGCCGGCTGGAGGAGCTGCTGACGCTGGCCCGCGACTGCGGCGGCTCCGTCGCCCCGCGGAAGGACGGCCCCCGGGACGCCGCCGCCGACGCGTGGCGGTCCTCGTTCCTGCGCGCGCCCTACGGCCGCGACGGGCTGGCTCGCATGAGCGCCGTCGTGGAGACCTTCGAGACCGCGACCACCTGGGACCGCGTGGACGAGCTCTACGCGACCGTGCAGGCCGAGGTCGGCGCCGCGGTGCGGGAGGTCACCGGCGCCCCGGGGCTGGTCAACTGCCGGTTCACCCACGTCTACCCCGACGGGCCGGCGCCGTACTTCACCGTGGTGGGCGTCGGGCGGCCCGGCTCCGAGGTGGCCATGTGGGACGACGTCAAGACCGCCGCGATGGAGGTGCTGACGCGGATGCAGGGCACGGTCACCCACCACCACGCCGTCGGCCGCGACCACCGCCCCGGCTACGACCGGCAGCGCCCCGAGCCGTTCGCCGTCGCCCTGCGAGCCGCCAAGGCGGCGCTGGACCCGGCCGGCGTCCTCAACCCCGGCGTCCTCGTCGACGCCGTGTAGAACGGCACCGTGACCGAACAGAACGCGTGGCTGCGGATGACCGAGGAGGATCCGGCGCACTCGGCCGCCTACGTGCAGCGGTTCCGCACGCTGGCGGAGCAGGGCATGGACCTCGTGGGCGAGGCACGGCTGGTCGACGCGATGCTGCCGCGCGGCTCACGGGTGCTGGACGCCGGCTGCGGCCCGGGCCGGGTGGGCGCCCACCTGCACGAGGTCGGGCACGAGGTGGTCGGGGTCGACGCCGACCCGGTGCTGATCGCGGCGGCCGAGGAGGACCACCCGGGCCCGCGGTGGCTCGTCCAGGACCTCGCCGAGCTGGACCTGCGGGCACAGGGGATCGACGCCGCCTTCGACGCGATCGTCTGCGCGGGCAACGTCATGACCTTCCTGGCCGAGAGCACCCGGCGCGAGGTGCTGCGCCGGATGCGCGACGTCGTCGCCGGCGACGGCCGGGCCGTGATCGGCTTCGGCGCCGGCCGCGGCTACGAGTTCGACGACTTCCTGGCCGACGCCGGGGCCACCGGCTGGGCTCCCGACCTGCTGCTCTCCACCTGGGACCTGCGGCCGTTCACCCCCGACGCCGACTTCCTCGTCGCGGTGCTGCGCCCGGTCTGATCAGAGCCGGCCGGCGGCGCGCAGCAGGACGACCGCCTGCACGGTGGCATGCCCGCGCCACTCCAGCGCCGCGGCGGGGGAGTAGCTGTCGAAGTCGACCGTCCAGCCGCCGTCGGGCTGCTGGCCGGCCACCAGCCGGTCCAGCTCGGCCTCGACCACGGACGGCGCGAACAGCTGACGCGCCGGCCCGCCGGGGAACGGAGCGAAGTCCAGCGGCCGCATGAACTCGTCCTCGGCCCCGCCGGCCACGTGCAGCCGCCCGTCGGCCGGGATCAGCGGACGCAACCGGTCCAGCAGGGTCCGCGCCTCGTCCGACGCCGGCCCGGTCCGGCCCGCCGCGTCGAGGAACTGCACCGCGAAGGCCAGCTCCATGGCGTGCGTGGACCCGTCCAGCGCTCCGGCGGCCTCCAGGCAGTACGCCGTCGCCCGCCCCAGCCAGGGATGCTCCGCCACGGCCGGGTCGACGGCGGCCACCCGGTAGGCGGCGGCCGCCACCACCGCGGTGATCTGCAGCGACGACGTCGCCGGGTCCGCCTGCGCCCAGAACGGCGCGCACGCGGCCGGATCGGGCACCGGCAGCGCGAACGGCAGCCCGCCGTCGGGGAGCGAGACCGTCACCAGCCAGTCGCAGACCTCCGCGGCGCGCGGCGTCGTCGCCGGCGCCAGGTCGGCGAACGCCTCGAGCGCGTGCAGCGCCCCGCCGGGCTGGCTGCTCGCCGAGCGCAGGTCGGGCTCCAGCCCCCAGCCGTAGCCGCCGTCGGGATTCCGGTAGCCGTCGACGGCGGCGACCACGGCGTCGGCGCCGCCCGAGCCGGTGAGCAGGTCGAAACGGCGGCGGTCGAGCAGCCGCCCGTGCGCGGCGAGGAAGGCGGTGGCAGCGGCCAGGTCGACGGTCATGCCGCCGATCCTGCCCGGGAGCGCCAGACCGGATCGGCGTGCGGCGGCAGGACGGCCGCCGACGTCCAGCGGGGCGAGCCCGGCGGCGCGACGACGGTGACCGGTCCGTCGGGGGAGTCCAGCGTCTGCAGGTACGGCTCCGGGTCGACGGCCGGGCCGGGCACCGCGGCGGTCCGCGGCGCGGCGAGCAGCCAGTGCGCGGTCTGCGCCAAGGACAGCTCGCCGTACCAGCCGCCGCCCTCGGCCCGCTGCCGCGCGAGCGCGGCCAGCACTGTCGCGGCGGCCAGGTAGCCGGTCGCGTGGTCCAGCGCCTGCGCCGGGAGCACGCCCGGCTGCCCCGGCGTGCCGCAGACGGTCGCGATGCCGGTCGCCGCCTGCACCAGGGAGTCGAAGCCGCGACGGCCCGCCCACGGGCCGCGCCGCCCCCACGCCGACAGCCGGACGACGACGAGGTGCGGATGCCGCGCCGCCAGCGACGCCGGATCCAGCCCGAACGCGTCCAGCGCCCCGGGCCGGTAGCCCTGCACCACCACGTCGGCCGCCGACAGCAGCTCCTCCACCGCCGCGCGGTCGCGCGTCCCGGCCAGGTCCAGCACCACGTGCCGCTTGCCGACGCCGGTGTCCAGCAGCCCGTCGGGCAGATCGGGCTGCCGGGGCCCGTCCACGCGCAGCACGTCGGCGCCGTGCGAGGCGAGCACCCGCGTCGCCACCGGACCGGCGATCACCCGGGTCAGGTCGAGCACCCGGAGCCCGCGCAGCGCCGGTTGACGCACGGGCCCGTCGACGACGCGGTCCAGGCCCAGCAGCGGCAGCTCCGCGACCGCACGTCCCTGCGGGGAGCTCGCCCACTCCTCCGGCGTCCGGACGGCGGCTGCCGCACCCCCGGCCGCGACGACGGCGGCCTCCAGCGCCTCCGCTTCCCAGGTGCGCGCCTCCGCCTCGACGGCGTCGACCTCGTCGGAGCCCAGCACGCCGGCTGCGGCCGCCCGGTGGTGGGGATAGTTGCCGTGCAGCCGCAGCCAGCCGTCGGCGGTCCGCCAGAACCGGGACAGCGGCGCGAAGCCCATCCCGACGGGCCGTCCGCCCAGCCGGGCGTACCGCTCGCTGCGCACGGCGAGGCCGACGTGCGCAGCATCCAGCCGGACCGGTCCGTTCCCCCCGACGAGCAGCCGGGCCGCCCCGAGCTGCGCGGCGACCGCCCCGAGCACGAGGTCCGGCACCGCGAGCGGCCCGCCCAGCCCGGTGTCGCCGGCCACCTCGACCGGCAGGTCCAGCGGTACCCCGGTCGCCCGGGCCACCTCGGCGAGCAGGCCGGTCACCGGCCGGTGATCCGCACCGACGGGTCGGTGCACCAGGCCAGCACCGACGGCCACGAGCCGTACCCGGCGGGCAGGTCGAGGTGCCGCCCGCCCGGGACGACGTCGACGTCGAGGCCGAAGGCGTCCCCGTACAACGAGGCGGCCCCGCCCGGGAAGTACGGGTCGTCGTCGGCGGCCACCAGGCGCGTCCGGGCCACGAGGTCGGCGGGCAGCGGCGTCGTCTCGATGCCCGGCGGCGCGAAGGCCGCCACCTCCGCGAACCCGCGCAGGACGTCGGCCGACGGCGGCGCCACCAGCAGCACCCGGTCGGGCTGCAGGGCGCCCAGCGTCGGCGCCGCCTGCCACCACAGCAGCACGGCGAGGCTGTGGCAGATCAGCACGCGCTCGCCGCCGTTCTCGTCGTCGTCGCTGCCGTCCAGGGCGGCGAGCTCCACGCGAAGCAGCGACAACCAGTCGTCGAGGACCGGGACGTCGGGTTCGGGGAACTGCGGGTAGCGGACCTCGTGCCCGCCGGCCGTCAGCCGCCCGGCCAGCCACCGCTGCCAGTGGCCGACGGGCCGGCGGTTCTCCCATCCGTGCACGATCAGCACCTTCACGGAGCTGCTCCCTCCGGCTCGACACCCAGCGCGAGGACCAGCGCGAGGACGGTCCCCGGCTCCTCCAGCCGAGCTCCGTACAGCTCGCGCAGCTGGCCCATGCGGTAGCGGACCGTCTGCGGGTGCACGAACAGCTCGGCGGCGACGGCGTCCCGGCGGCCCTGGTGGAGCAGCCACGAGCGCAGCGTCTCGGTGAGCTTCTCCCGGGCGCTCTCGCCCAGCTCGGCCAGCGGTGCCAGGGCCTGGGCCCGCAGGTCCGCGAGCGCCGTCTCGTCGGCACGCAGCACGAGCTCGGTCAGCCGGGTCTCGGTGTCCAGCGGCGCGCGCCCCTCGCCCGCGAGCCCGAGCTGGCGCACCCGCAGCGCCCGCGCGTAGGAGTCGTGCACCTCCTCCCACGGCCGCGCCGGGCCCACGACGGCCTCGCCCTCGCCCAGGGAGCGCATCAGCGCCGGCCGCGAGCGGCCTTCGGCGTCCGGGACGAGCAGCGCGACCAGCTCACCCGCCGCCTCGGGTCCGGGCACCTCCGCGGTCGAGCGCAGCGTCCGGGGGTCCAGCGAGGTGAGCGCCGTCCGCACCCGCCCCTCCGGGAGGACCACCGCGGTCAGCGTCCGGGGCAGGGGCCAGTCGGCGCGCTCAGCGGCCGCCACCTTGTCCTGGCGGGGGCCGCGGCCCAGCAGCAGGTCGGCCAGCCGCTCGCGGTAGCGCTCGCGCACCCGCCCGCTGGTGGCCAGCTCGTCGCTGTGCCCGGCCACGCTGGCCGCCGAGAGCTGGTCGATGTAGGCGAAGACCAGTTCGGCGAAGTGGGCGAGCTGCTCGGCCGAGAGGCCTGCGCGCACCCCGCTGTCGGCCATGTGCCGCCAGGAGACCCGCGCGCCGACCCGGTAGGCGCCCAGCAGCGCGTCCATGGAGCGCCCGCTGCGGGCCTCGCCCCGGCCCAGCGCGTAGGCGCCGTCCAGGGCCGGCTGGATGGGCGTGCTGGCGTCGCCGTCGCCACCCTCGGAGGCCAGCTCCAGGAACCCGCCGAGGGCGAGCTGGACGGCGTTCTCGATGGTGCGGCCCATCTCGCCGCTGAAGGCGTCGGCGTAGCTGGGCACCTCGACGACGATCGCGGCCACCGTCTGCTCGGCCACTGACGGCAGTTCGTGCCGCATTTCTGCCGCCACCGCGGTCGGCAGCCCCAGTTCGCCGTCCATGTCGCCCTCGCTTTGTTCGCAGGGAACAGAACATAGCGGCTGATTCACGTCGGTCACACAGGTAACCGACGTGGGAGTTGGACA
>JBEPZM010000031.1:0-18543 GCA_041640835.1 Blastococcus sp. | reverse complement strand
GGCACGAGCCGTTCGGGGAGCCCCGCCGCCGGCTCCCGCAGTGCGGCGGCGGGCGGCGGCACGATCCCGGCCGCGGTCAGCTGGTCGAGGTATCCCCGCCAGCTGGCCGCCGTCCGCTCGTTGACCTCGACCTGCTCGGCCTGCAGCTGCGCCAGCTGGCGGTCCACCGCGCCCAGCGCCTCGTCCAGCTCGTCGGTCACCGCCGAGGCCGCGGCCTCCAGCTCGGCGGCCCGGGCACCGACCTCGTCGGCGCGGGTGCGCGCCTGCTCGAGCGCCGCCGTCGCCGCACGCTGCTGCTCCACGGCCGCCCGGCGCTGCTCCTCCGCCGTGCCGATCACCGCCGCCGCGTGCCGGTCCACGACGTCGAGGAAGCTCATCGCCGCGACCACGTCGCCCGGGTCGCCACCGCTGAGCAGCAGGGTGAGCGGCGTCAGCGACCCGCCGTCCCGGTACACGGCCGAGGCGTACTGCGCGACGGCCCGCTGGTACCCCGCCAGCTCGCCCTCGGCGTCGCCGAGCACTGCCTCGGCGTCGGCCACGGCGCGCTCCGCCTCGGCGAGCTCGTCGCGGGCCGCGGCCACCGCGCCCTGCTGTTCCTGCAGGCCCTGCTGGACCTCGGAGGCGCGCTGCTGGAGCCGGTCCAGGGCACGGCTGTCGAGGACGCCGGAGGTGCCTCCGGGCTGGTCGCTCGGGGCTGCGGCGGCCGGGGCCGCCGTGCCGAGCAACGCCAGGACCGCGAACGGTGCGACGAGCATGCGGGAGCGCCACGGGGAGCGCGGGGACATCGGACCACCTCTGCGGATCTGGGCAGCGTCGCCCACCGCAGGAATGTTGTCCCGATCACGGGCGAAGCGCCAGGTGAGCGGCTCGATACCGCTCGCGCGGGCGACCCCGCCGGCACCTGTGGCCCCGAGCGCGGTCGGCGCGGCACCCCGGGACTGTCGGCACCCCGACCTACCGTCCGCCCCGTGAGCTCCTCCCCCACCCTCCCGCGCTACGTGCAGGGCACGATCGAGGAACTGGGCACCCCGCTGGCGGAGGTCACCTTCGTCGTGGTCGACCTCGAGACGACCGGCGGCTCCCCCAAGGACTGCGCGATCACCGAGATCGGCGCGGTCAAGGTCCGCGGTGGCGCCGTCCTCGGGGAGTTCCAGACGCTGGTCGACCCCGGCCAGGAGATCCCGCCCTACATCAGCGTGCTCACCGGGATCACGACGTCGATGGTCGCCGCGGCGCCGCGGATCGGGACGGTGCTGCCGGCGTTCCTCGAGTTCGCCCGCGGAGCGGTGCTGGTGGCGCACAACGCCCCGTTCGACCTCGGCTTCCTCAAGGCGGCGTGCACCCAGAACGGCATCCTGTGGCCGGCGGCGGCGTCGGTGGACACCGCGGTGCTCGCCCGGCGGCTGCTCACCCGCGACGAGGTGCCCAACTGCAAGCTGGGCACCCTCGCGCCGTTCTTCCGCGCCACCACCTCCCCCACGCACCGCGCGCTGGACGACGCCCGGGCCACCGTCGACGTGCTGCACGGTCTGTTCGAGCGGCTGGGGCCACTGGGGATCTCCTCGCTCGAGGAGCTCACCGGCCTCACCCGGCAGATCGACCCGGAACGGCGGCGCAAACGGCACCTGGCCGACTCCGTCCCCCACGGCCCGGGCGTCTACCTCTTCCGCGGGCCGCGCGACGAGCCGCTCTACGTGGGCACGTCGACCGATCTGCGCACCCGGGTGCGCAGCTACTTCACCGCCGGCGAGCAGCGCAGCCGGATCACCGAGATGGTGGCCCTCGCCTCCCGGGTGGACGCGATCCCCTGCGCGCACGCGCTGGAGGCCGCGGTCCGCGAGCTGCGGCTGATCGCCGAGCACAAACCCAGGTACAACCGCCGGTCGCGCTTCCCCGAACGGGCCCTGTGGGTGCGGCTCACCGACGAGCCGTTCCCCCGGCTCTCGGTGGTGCGCCGCGTCCGACCGGGCGCCGGGGTGTTCCTCGGCCCCTTCCCCGACCGGCGGGCCGCCGACGCCGCCGTCGCGGCCGTGCACGAGTCCCTGCCCCTGCGGCAGTGCACCGCGCGCATCCCGGCGCGGGCGCCGGCCGGCTCGGCCTGCGCGCTGTTCGACATGGGGCGGTGCGGAGCCCCCTGCACCGGCTCCCAGTCCGTGGCCGAGTACGCCGACGTCGCGGCGGTCCTCCGGGCAGCGGTCGACTGCGATCCGGGCGCGCTGGTCGCCCCCCTGCTGGACCGGGTCGACCGGCTGGCGGCCGAGGAGCGCTACGAGGACGCCGCGGTCCTCCGGGACCGCATCGCGGTGCTGCTGAGGGCGGTCCGGCGGCGGCAGCGGCTGGAGTCCCTCGCCGCCGTCCCGGAGCTGGTCCTGGCCCGTCCGGACGGCGCGGGCGGCTGGGAGCTGTCCGTCGTCCGCCGCGGGCGGCTGGTCTCCGCCGGGGTCGCACCGCGGGGCGAGTCGGTCCGCGCGACGCTGGCCGGGCTGCTGAGCACCGCCGAGACCCTGCTCGGGCCCGACGGGGAGATCGCCGCGTCCGTCGACGAGACCGAGCTGGTGCTCCGCTGGATGGAGAAGCCGGGCACGCGGCTGGTGGAGCTCGACGGCACCCTCGCCAGCCCGGCCCCCGGCACCGGCGCCTTCAGCCGCTTCCTCGCGATGGCCGACGGCAGCGGAGCCGGCCGCGACCCGTTCGCCGACGGCCGGTCGCTGGGCACCCGGTCCCGCCCGGACCGGATCACCGCGGGCGTGGGCGCGGGCGGCCGGCCACCGCTAGCATCGCGGGCGTGATCACCGCCATCGTGATGATCGACGCCGCCACCGACTCGATCCCCGAGGTGGCCGCGGCGATCGCCGACCTCGACGGCGTGAGCGAGGTCTACTCCACCGCCGGCGAGGTCGATCTCATCGCCCTCGTCCGCGTGCGCGAGTTCGAGCAGGTCGCCGAGGTGATCGCCGGCCGGATCAACAAGGTGCCCGGCGTGCTCGAGACCGAGACGCACATCGCCTTCCGCGCCTACTCCCGCCACGACCTCGAGGCGGCGTTCGCAATCGGGTTCGAGTCGGCCGACTGAGCCCGGCCGCAGCCGTCAGCGGGCGAGGCCGTCCCGTACCGCCCGGCTGACCGACACCCAGCGCTCCAGCTGAGCGGCCGCACGGCCCTCGTCGACAGCGGCCGCAGCGCGCTCCAGCCCGGCGGCGAGCCCGTCGTGCAGCCCCGTGGAGTGCTCGTCGAAGGCCGCCAGCGCTGCCGCCGCGTTGAGCAGGACGGCGTCGCGGACGGGCCCCTTCTCCCCGTCCATCACCCGGCGGAACACGTCGGCGTTGACGGCCGGCGACCCGCCCCGCAACGCGTCGGGCCCAGACGCCGGGATGCCCAGCGCCGCGGGGTCCACCCGGTCGGGGACGACGGCGCCGTCGCGCACGACCCAGGCCGACGACGTCGTCGCCGTCGTCAGCTCGTCGAGCCCGTCGTCACCGCGGAACACCACGGCGCGGGCGCCCCGGGCGGCCAGCACCTCGGCCAGGACGGGCGCCATCGCGCGGTCGGCGCAGCCGATGGCGGCGGCCACCGGCCGGGCCGGGTTGGTGAGCGGGCCGAGGAAGTTGAAGACCGTGGCGATGCCCAGCTCCCGCCGGGGTGCGCCGGCGTGCCGCATACCGGGGTGGAACACCGGCGCGAAGAAGAAGCCGATGCCGGCCTCCTGGACGCAGCGCGCGACCCCGGCCGCCGGCAGGTCGATGACGACGCCCAGCTCCTCGAGCACGTCCGCCGCACCGGAGGAGGACGACGCCGCCCGCCCGCCGTGCTTGGCGACCGGCGCCCCGGCAGCGGCGGTGACGACCGACGCCATCGTGGAGATGTTCACCGTGTGCGCACCGTCGCCGCCGGTGCCCACGATGTCGACGCACGCCAGCGGCAGGGTGACCGGCGTCGCCTGGGCGAGCATCTCGGCGGCCAGGCCGGAGACCTCCTGCGCGGAGGCGCCCTTGGCCCGGAGCGCGACGGCGAAGCCGGCGACCTGGGCGGGCGTCGCCTCCCCGGTCATCACCTCGCGCATCGCCCAGGCGGTGTCCTCGGCGGTGAGGTCCTGGGAGGCGAGCAGCCGGTTGAGCAGGCCCGGCCAGGACGGCCGGGGGGCAGGAGCGGTGGTCACCGCGGGATCACCGGACCGCGGGACGACGGACGGAGCTGCGCAGCAGGTCCGCGACGAGCCCCGGCGCGGTCAGCGGGTCGACGGGCAGCGGGAGCGTGCCCTCGGCGCGGGACCAGTGCGCGAGCCATCGATCGGGCTGCCGGGCGATGAGGACGCACACGGCCGGGCGGTCGGGCACCTCCTGGTCGAGCTGGCGGGCCAGTGCCAGCCCCCCGGTCGGCTGCGCCTCGCCGTCCAGGATGCAGAGCGCGACACCGCCGGCGTCGACGGCCGCGACGACCTCGTCGCCGGTGGCGCACTCGATCCAGGTGAGGGGGCCGACGTCCGGCGCGGGACGGCGCCCGACCGCGGTGCGCACCGCCTCGCGGGTCTCGGCGCGGGAGCTGTAGACCAGCACGGTGGCCGGTGCGTCGGGGGTTCCGGCTGGGCTCACGCGGGCGAGCCTAGTGGTTGCGCCCGGGTCGGCCCGGGAGGACGGCCGCCGCCCGCTCCAGGACGATCCCGGCGCGCGCCACGCCGGGCCGACCCGAGGTCGTGACGAGTCGCAGCCGATGCCATGATGACCGGGTGACAACGGCCCCCGTGGCGAGCAGCACCTTCGACCCTTCGCGGGTGCACTCCCTGACCCGACCGAACATGGTCAGCGTCGGCACGATCATCTGGCTCTCCAGCGAGCTGATGTTCTTCGCCGGCCTGTTCGCCATGTACTTCACCGCCCGATCCCGGGCCGGCGCCGAAGGGTGGCCGCCCGAGCCGACAGAGCTGAACCTGCCGTACGCCACGGTCTTCACCATCATCCTGGTGCTGTCCTCGGTGACGTGTCAGTTCGGTGTCTTCGCGGCGGAGAGCGGCAACGTCTACGGCCTGCGGCGCTGGTTCACGATCACGTTCGTGATGGGCCTGATCTTCGTCGTGGCCCAGATGAACGAGTACCGCGTCCTGGTGACCGAGCACGGCACGTCCATCTCGTCGTCGACGTACGGCTCGGTCTTCTACATCACCACCGGGTTCCACGCGTTGCACGTCATCGGTGGGCTGGTCGCGTTCGTCTACCTGCTCATCCGGTCCACCATGGGCCGTTTCACGCCGGCACAGGCGACCGCGGCGATCGTGGTCTCCTACTACTGGCACTTCGTCGACGTCGTGTGGGTCGGGCTCTTCGCCACGATCTACCTGATCCGCTAGGGGAACGGTGTCCACCACGCACCCGCAGTCCGACGCCGCGTCGTCCGACGCCGCGACCGCCTCGCCGGTCGCCCGCGCCCGTGCGCGCCGCCGCAGCAAGCACCGCCGCCGGGTAGCCAACGTGGCCGGGCTGATGGCGAGCCTCGTCCTCACCGGCGCGCTCTACTCGGTCTTCAGCCCCGCGCAGGCGGCCCCGGCCGAGGGCGCCACCGAGTCCGCCGCCGAGGCGGCCGGTCGCGAGCTCTACGAGCGCAGCTGCATCTCCTGCCACGGCGAGAACCTCGAGGGCGTCCCCAACCGGGGCCCCTCGTTGATCGGCGTCGGCGAGGCGGCGGTCTACTTCCAGGTCCACACCGGTCGCATGCCCCTCGTGCGCCAGGAGGCCGACGCACCGGACAAGCCCGCGGTCTTCTCCGACGAGGAGATCGACCAGCTGATGGCCTACGTCCAGGCCAACGGCGGCGGCCCGACCCTCCCGTCGGGCGACCTCCGCGACGGCGACGTCGCCGAGGGCGGCGAGCTCTTCCGGCTGAACTGCGCCTCGTGCCACAACTTCGTCGGCGAGGGCGGCGCGCTCTCCTCCGGCAAGGTGGCGCCGAGCCTGAACGACTCCAGCGACCTCGAGATCTACACGGCGATGCTGACCGGCCCGGAGAACATGCCGGTGTTCGGTGACAACCAGCTCACGTCGGATGAGAAGCGCTCGATCATCAACTACGTCCAGACGATCCAGGAGCAGGCCGACCCGGGCGGCGCCGGCGTGGGCCGCGTCGGCCCGGTGGCCGAGGGCCTGGTCATCTGGGTGGTCGGCATCGGCGTGCTGATGTTCGGCATCTTCTGGATGGGGAGCAAGGCGTGACGACGCACGACACCCGCCCCGGCTCGACCGGTGGCGCGGACACGGCCGGCCCGCTGCACGGTGGGCCGGACGACGACTACACCCCGGAGCAGCTCGCGGCGATGCCGCGGGAGGACCTGGACCGTCTGGGTGCGCGGTACGACGGCGTGCAGATCCTGCACGTCGACCCGGGCCCCGAGCCGGGCTCCCCGATGGAGCGGCGGGCGATCCGCCAGGTCGGCCTGACCTTCACCCTGGCCGGGCTGTCGGCACTGGCCTTCGTCGTCGTCTACGTCGGCGCGGGCTGGTTCTTCCCCGACTGGCAGTGGAGCGTCACCGGGAGCGACTTCAGCGCGTTCTTCACGCCGCTGCTGGGCGCGACCATGGGTCTGTCGCTGGCGCTCGTCGGCGTGGGGCTCGTGCTCTTCAGCAAGAAGCTGCTGCCGCACGAGACGGCCGTCCAGGACAAGCACGACGGCTCGCACTTCGACCGCGTCACCACCGGTGCCACGCTGGTCGGCGGCCTGCACAACAGCGGCCTCGCCCGCCGCAAGCTGATCACCCGGTCGCTCGGCTTCATGGGTGGCGGCCTCGGCCTGATGCTGCTGATGCCCCTCGGCGGGCTCATCAAGAACCCGAACACCGGCGACCCGCTGGGCCGCACCTCCTGGGCCGAGGGCATCCGCCTGGTCCGCAACGACGGCAGCCCCATCCGCCCCGGCGACCAGGAGCCCGGCTCCCTGGAGACGGTCTTCCCGGCCGTCCCCGGCGGCAACCGGCAGTCCGACGCCGCCACGATGCTCATCCGCCTCCGCCCGGCCCAGCTCGAGCAGCTGACCCCCCGCGAGGGACAGGCCGACTTCGGCTACGGCGACTACGTCGCCTACTCCAAGATCTGCACGCACGCCGGCTGCCCGGTGTCGCTGTACGAGCAGGAGACCAGCCGGATCCTCTGCCCGTGCCACCAGTCGCAGTTCGACGTCACCCAGGGGGCCAAGCCCGTCTTCGGGCCGGCCACGCGATCCCTGCCGCAGCTGCCCATCACGGTCGACGACGAGGGCTACTTCGTCGCCCGCGGTGACTACCCTGAAGCTGTCGGCCCCACGTACTGGAATCGGGAGCGCATCTGATGGCAGCTACCGCCACGGCCACGGCCCCGGGTGCTCCGACCACCCGGCTCGGCAAGACCGCGACCGAGATCGACGACCGGCTGATCGTCGCCGGCCCGTTGCGCCGGACGCTCAACAAGGTCTTCCCCGACCACTGGTCGTTCCTCCTGGGCGAGATCGCGCTCTACTCGTTCCTCATCGCGCTGCTCTCGGGCACGTACCTGACGTTCTTCTTCGACGCCTCCATGCGTGAGGTCGTCTACGAGGGTTCCTACGCGCCGCTGCGCGGCGTGGAGATGTCCGCGGCCTACGACTCGGCGCTGAACCTCTCCTTCGACGTCCGTGGCGGCCTGTTCATGCGCCAGGTCCACCACTGGGCGGCGCTGCTGTTCGTCGCCTCGATCGTGGTGCACCTGCTGCGCGTCTTCTTCACCGGCGCCTTCCGCCGGCCGCGGGAGACGAACTGGATCATCGGCGTGGTCATGCTGGTGCTCGCCCTGCTCATGGGCGTCACGGGCTACACCCTCCCCGACGACCTCCTCTCGGGCACCGGGCTCCGCATCATCAGCGCGATCATCCTGTCGGTCCCCGTGATCGGTACGTGGGCGCACTGGGCGGTCTTCGGCGGCGACTTCGTCGGCGAGCTGATCATCGGGCGCTTCTACATCGCGCACGTGCTGATCATCCCGGCGATCCTGCTGGCCCTGATCGCCGTGCACCTGCTGCTCCTGGTCAAGCAGAAGCACGCCCAGTTCCCCGGCCCCGGCCGCACCGAGCACAACGTGGTCGGCAACCGCCTCTTCCCCACGTTCGCGGCGAAGGCGACCGGCCTGCTGTTCATCGTGTTCGGCGTGATCGCCGCCCTCGGTGGGCTGGTCCAGATCAACCCGGTGTGGCTGTGGGGCCCGTACAACCCGGCCCAGGTCTCCGCCGCGTCGCAGCCGGACTGGTACATCCTCTTCCTGGACGGTTCGACGCGAATCTTCCCGGCGTGGGACATCAACCTGCCCGGCGACTACAACATCCCGGCGCTGTTCTGGCCGACGGTCGTGGTGGCCGGCGCGATGTTCACCGTGCTGGCGCTGTACCCGATGATCGAGCGCAAGCTGACCGGCGACACCGCCTCGCACCACCTGCTGCAGCGTCCCCGCGACGTTCCCGTGCGGACCTCGCTCGGCATGATGGCGCTGACCTTCTACGGCGTGCTCATGCTCTCCGGCGGCAACGACGTCTTCGCGGACAAGTTCGACGTCAGCCTGAACGCCATGACGTGGTTCGGCCGGCTCGGCGTGGTCGTGCTGCCGCCCATCGCGTACGCCATCACGTACCGGATCTGCCTGGGTCTGCAGAAGCACGACCGCGAGGTGCTCGAGCACGGCATCGAGACCGGGGTCATCCGCCGGCTGCCCCACGGTGAGTTCATCGAGGTGCACCAGCCGCTCGGCCCGGTCGACGAGCACGGTCACGGCACGCTCGCCTACGGCGGTGCGCCGGTGCCGAAGAAGATGAACCAGATCGGTGGCGCCCGCCGCGCGATCCGGGGCTTCTTCAAGCCGATCGAGGAGCCGGCGCAGGTCGAGCTCGAGCAGGGTCGCGAGGGCCGCGGTATCGCCGCGGCCGACGAGAGCCGCGAGCTCACCTCCTCCGGTCTCCCCTCCGAGGGTGGCCGCCCGCAGGAGCCGCGCGACTGACCTCGCACGCACGCACAGCAGGGCCCCGGTGGATCCGTCCACCGGGGCCCTGCTGCATTCCGGGGTGGACACCCCCGCGGCGTGCCCGGCCTGTCCGCCGCTGGCCGCCGGGGCGCCGGCCGGCTCCCGGGGTGTTCCTCGTGCTCTGGGAGTCCTGCAGCACTCCCCTGCCGCGAGAACAGCCCCCACAGCCGGCCGCCACAGGCTCTGCGTCACGCAGCACGCGCGACACCCGCCGCATCTGATTGCCGGCGTTCCGCCCGCGCTGACGTCCCTGCACGCCCGGCAACCACCGGAGACCGCCGGCAACCCACGGCGCCCGGCAACTCCCGGCGTGTTCCTCGCGCTCTAGGAGTCCTGCAGCACTCCCCCAGCACGTGGACGCCCCCAGAGCCGGCCGCCGCGGGGTCGCTCAGGCAGCGCGCCGACACCGGCCTCTGCCCATTGCCGGCGTCCCGCCCGCGTCGACGTCCCTGCACGCCCGCCGACCGCCGGCAACCGCGCGCCGGGCGGCTCCCTGGGTGTTCCTCGCGCTCTGGGAGTCCTGCAGAACTCCCCCGCCGCGAGAACAGCCCCCACAGCCGGCACCGGGGGCTGCGTCACGCAGCGCGCGCCGGGCAGCCCCGGGGGTGTTCCTCGCGCCCTGGGCGTCTGCAGCGCTCCCCTGCCGCGAGAACTGCCCCCACAGCGGCCGCGACGAGCCCGCGTCAGGGCGCCCGCAGCCCACACGGGCGGCGCTGGAACGGCCGAGGGCCCCTCCCGCCGTAGCGGAAGGGGCCCTCGGACCGTGTGGAACTCAGCTCTGCGTGGCGTTCTGCCCCACGTAGTACTCGAAGAGCAGCCCGCCGACCGTGAGGAGGATGGCGACGGCCCCCATCGCGATCAGCCAGAAGTAGTAGAACGACAGCCCCAGGGCCGTCAGGCCGATCGAGAGGGCGACGCCCAGCGGCCAGTAGCTGGCCGGGCTGAAGAAGCCCAGCTCGCCGGCGCCGTCGGCCATCTCGGCGTCCTTGCGGTCCTCGGGACGGGCGTCGATGCGCCGCGACACGAACCAGAAGAACAGGCCGACCATGCCGGTCAGGCCGGCGGAGAGGATCAGCGCCGTGGTGCCGATCGGCTCCTTCGACCACACGCCGTAGACCACTCCAGCGGCGATGCAGAAGATCGCGATGATGTTGAAGATCAGCGCCTCGACCTTCACGGTCGTGCCTCCTCAGGCGTCGTGGCGGTGGCGGCCGGGGACGTGCAGCGGTCAGCCATTGGCGGACTGCTGGTCGTCGTTCTTGGCCTGGAAGAGCTCCAGCGGCGTCGTGGTCGAGGAAGCGCCCGGCTGGCCGATCTCCTCGAGCGCCTCGTAGGTGTCCAGCCCCTCCTCGCGCGCCGCGAGGTAGGCGTCGTAGTCGTCCCCGGAGACCGCGCGCACCTCGAAGTTCATGTACGCGTGGTAGGTCCCGCACAGCTCGGCGCAGCGGCCCACGTAGGCGCCCTCCTCGCGGACGGTCACCTCGAAGACGTTGTCGCGCCCGTTGTCGTTACCGGGGATGACGTCGAGCTTGAAGAGGAACTCCGGCACCCAGAACGAGTGGATGACGTCGGCCGAGGCGACCTCGAAGCGGATCGACCGATCGGTCGGCAGGACCAGGACCGGGATCTCCTCGCTGGTACCGATCGTGTCCACGGGCTCGCCGTCGGTACCCGTGGTGTCCGGGTAGACGAACTGCCAGTTCCACTTGAAGGCGTTGACCGCGATGGTCTCGTCCGGGTTGTCGCTGCGCTCCTGCACCTCGTTCTGCGTCACCACGGTGAAGAAGAACAGCGCGGCGATGATCAGGAACGGCGCGATCGTGTACGCGATCTCCAGCGGCAGGTTGTACGCCGTCTGCCGCGGCAGCTCGTCGCTGCGCTTCCGGTGGGCGACGACCGAGTAGAGGATCAGCCCCCAGACCAGGAAGCCGACGACGAGGGCCGCGATGACCGAACCGGTCCACAGCTCACGCATCGACTGGGACTCGTCGGTGATGCCCTCGGGCCAGCCGAACCGCCAGAACTCGTTGTTGGGCATGTCGCACCCGGTGAGGGTCAACACCCCCAGGAGACCGAGCGCGGCCAGCCGCGCGAGCCTGCTGCCTCGAGCCACTGCTCGTTGCCTCCTCGTCCTCCGTCCGGTGCGCCCGGACGGTCCTCCCAGCGGGGCCGCGAGCCGGTTTCGGCAGGCGGCGTCCACGCCGATCACAGTGTGTGCCGAGACTAGCCGACGGCGCTCGGCGGCCGACCACCGGAGACACCTCCCCGGCGGGTCGCGGTCGCTGTGGCCGATCACGCCCCTCGAGTCCCGGGCCTGATCGGGCGGGCCGGTTAGAGTCGTGGCGTGTGGTACCGCCTGCTGACCCCCAAGTGGGTGCTCCTCCACCTGCTGGTGGCCGCGCTCTTCATCGCCACCTGGTTCCTCGGGTACTGGCAGCTGTCCAAGGCCGAGGACGGCGGTGGCGCGGTCAACTGGAGCTACGCGTTGCAGTGGCCGCTCTACGGCGTCATGGGGCTGTGGTTCTACGTGCGCATGGCACGCGAGGAGCTGCACCGCGACCCGGACGACGACGTCCCGGGCAACGCCGTCGTCCTCTACCAGCGGCCGCGGATCGACACCACCGGCGACCCGGAGCTGGCCGCCTACAACGCCTACCTCGCCGAGCTCAACGAGAAGGCCCTCGGACAGCGGGCCAGTCATGGCCAGTGAGCGCACGGCCTCGTCCCGCACCTCGGACGAGGCCATCGCCCAGGCCCTGCTCCGCTACCGGGTGATGGCCACCGTCGTCGGCGTCCTGCTCATCGCGCTGATCTTCGTCGCGGTGCCGCTCAACCACCTGGCCGACGTCCCGGGCCCCTCCACCGTCCTGGGCACCGCGCACGGCTGGCTGTACGGCCTGTTCTTCCTGTCGGCGGTCGACCTCGCACTGCGCGCGAAGTGGACCCTCAAGGGCTTCCTGCTCACGGTGATCGCCGGCACGGTGCCGGTCCTCTCCTTCGTCGCCGAGCGCCGCGCGACGGCGAAGATGCGCGCCGGCCAGCAGGTCTGATCCACCGGCCCCGCCCTTCCCCCCTGCGATCCCCCCGGGAGACCTGCGCCTGATGTGCGGCCTGCTCGCCTACTTCTCCACCGACGCCGACCGCGTCGACGACGGCACGGTCGCGGCGGTGCGCTCCGCCCAGCACTGCCTGCGCCACCGTGGCCCCGACGAGACCGAGCAGTGGTGGGACGGCTCCGCGGTGTTCGGCTTCAACCGGCTGTCGTTCATCGACATCGAGCACAGCCACCAGCCGATGCCCTACGCCGACGGCCGCTACCGGATCGTCTTCAACGGCGAGATCTACAACTACCTGGAGCTCCGCGAGGAGCTGAAGGCCGCTGGGGCCACCTTCGCCACCGAGGGCGACACCGAGGCGATCGTCGCGGGGTACCACCTGTGGGGCGAGGACGTCGTCCACCGGCTGCGGGGCATGTTCGCCTTCCTCATCTGGGACACCGAGCAGAAGACCGTCTTCGGCGCCCGCGACCCGTTCGGCATCAAGCCGCTGTTCGTGACCCGCCTGGCCGACGGCGCCGTCGCCTTCTCCTCGGAGAAGAAGGCGCTGCTGGAGATGCTCGGCGGCAGCGAGGCGGCCGGCGGGGTCGACGCCGCCTCCCTGCAGCACTACCTGACCCTGCAGTACGTCCCCGAGCCCGCGACCCTGCACCGCGGCATCCGGCGGATCGAGAGCGGCACCAGCTTCACCGTCGCCGGCGGCGAGCTGACGACGACGCGGTACTTCCACCCGACCTTCCCGATCCGGCCGGTGGCGAAGGACGAGCAGCAGGCCCTCTACGACCGCATCGCCGACGTCCTCGACGACTCGGTGCGGGTGCACATGCGCGCCGACGTGACGGTGGGGTCGTTCCTCTCCGGGGGCATCGACTCGACCGCCATCGCCGCGCTCGCCAAGCGCTACAACCCGAAGCTGCTCACCTTCACGACCGGGTTCGAGCGCCAGGGCTTCTCCGAGATCGACGTCGCCGCCGAGTCGGCCGCGGCCATCGGCGTCGAGCACATCACCAAGGTCGTCACGCCCGGGGAGTTCGCCGACGCCATCCCGCTGGTGGTCTGGTACCTCGACGACCCGGTGGCCGACCCGGCGCTCGTCCCGCTCTACTTCATCGCCCGCGAGGCGCGGAAGCACGTCAAGGTCGTGCTCTCCGGCGAGGGCGCCGACGAGCTGTTCGGCGGCTACAACATCTACCGCGAGCCGCTGTCGCTGGCCGCGTTCGAGAAGCTGCCGCGCGGCGTCCTGCGGGCGCTGGGCGCGCTGTCGGCCAGGCTCCCCGACGGCATGCGCGGCAAGGACCTGCTGCGCCGTGGGTCGATCCCGCTCGAGGAGCGCTACTACGGCAACGCCCGGCTCTTCCGCGACGACGAGCTGGGCTTCCTGCGCACCCACGACGCCGACCAGTCGCACGTCACCGTGACCCGCGAGCTGTACGAGCGCACCCGCGCGGCCGGCTACGACGACGTCACCGCGATGCAGTACGTGGACCTCTTCACCTGGCTGCGCGGCGACATCCTGGTCAAGGCCGACAAGATGACCATGGCCAACTCGCTGGAGCTGCGGGTGCCGTTCCTGGACCCCGAGGTGTTCAAGGTCGCGAGCACGCTGCCGGTGGACCAGCGGGTGACCAAGGAGACGACGAAGTACGCCCTGCGCCGTGCGCTGGAGCAGATCGTGCCGGCGCACGTGCTCGACCGCCGCAAGCTCGGCTTCCCCGTGCCGACCCGCCACTGGCTGGCCGAGGAGCTGCACGACTGGGCCCGGTCGGTCATCGAGGCCAGCGGCACCGACGAGTGGCTGGACAAGGCGCAGGTGCTGGCGATGCTGGCCGCCCACCGGGCCAACCAGCGCAGCGGCTCGGCGGTGGACTACTCCCGCAAGCTCTGGACGCTGCTGGTGTTCATGATCTGGCACGGCATCTTCGTCGAGGGACGGATCCGGCCCGAGATCCCGCAGACGGTCTACCCCGTCCGGTTGTGACCGCATGAACCAGTGAGGCCCGGACCCGCAGCGGTTCCGGGCCTCACTGGTTCAACGCTGGTCGATCAGCTGAAGCTGTCCCCGCAGGCGCAGGAGCTGCCGGCGTTGGGGTTGTCGATCGTGAAGCCCTGCTTCTCGATCGAGTCGACGAAGTCGATCGTGGCGCCACCGAGGTACGGCCCGCTCATCCGGTCGACGATGACCTCGACGCCACCGAACTCGTAGGTCTGGTCGCCGTCGAGGTACCGCTCGTCGAAGAAGAGCTGGTACCGCAGGCCCGAGCACCCACCGGGCTGGACGGCGATGCGCAGACGCAGGTCGTCGCGGCCCTCCTGGTCCAGCAGTGCCTTGACCTTGCTGGCCGCCGGGTCGCTGAGCAGCACGCCCGTGGATCCGGCCGTGCCACCGTCGAGGGTCTGGGTGTCCTGCACCGTCATATCCGTGTCCTCCTGCATTCGAGGTGTCCGCTGCGCACCGTCTGTGGCGGATCAACGCCGCCGGGGCGGAGCTTCTTCCACTGTACGGCGCTTCCCCGCGTTTCCCGAGCGGTCGAGGGGGTCCACGTAGACTCCCGCACTGTGAAGCTCCGCCTGCCCGGCCGCCGCAACGCCGCCGAGACGACCGATCCCGCCGCCTCGGCCGCCTCCGGCGAGCAGTCCGGGCACCTGGTGAAGACCTCGGGCAAGGGGCGTCCCACCCCCCGGCGCAACGAGGCCCAGGGCCGCCGACCCGGTCCGCCGCCGCCCCCTCCGACCACGCGGAAGGAGGCCTACCGCCGGATGCGCGAGCAGCAGGCTGCCCGGCGCGGTGACGCCCGCCTGGCGGCCGCCCGCGGCGACGACGCCTTCCTGCCGGCGCGCGACCGCGGCCCGGTCCGCAAGACCGTCCGCGACCTGGTCGACGCCCGCCGCAACGTCGGCAGCTGGTTCCTGGCCATCGCCGGCGTCGCCCTGATCGGCACGTTCGTGCCGAGCGCCACGATCCGCGGGTACGCCAGCTTCCTGCTGTTCGGCTTCTTCCTGCTGCTCATCGTCGACTCGGTGGTGCTCAACCGGAAGATCAAGAAGACGCTGGCCGAGCGCTTCCCGGCCGAGACCAAGACCCGGGGCGCCTCCTGGTACGGCATCAGCCGCGCGACGATGATCCGCCGCTGGCGGTTCCCCAAGCCCGAGGTCCCGCTCGGCGCCGACGTCTGACCCTCGGCCTCCGTGCACGTCCGGCTGCTCGGCACCGGCGCGGCCGACGGCTGGCCCAACCCGTGGTGCTCGTGTGCCTCCTGCGCGGACGCCCGCGCCCGGGGTGAGTCCCGGCGGCAGACGTCGGTGCTCCTCGACGGCGGGGTACTGCTGGACCTCTCCCCCGCCCTGCCGCCCGACGGCGTCTCGCTGGCCGGCGTGCACACGGTCCTGGTGACGCACGCGCACCCCGACCACTGCGCGCCCTTCGCCCTGCTGTGGCGGCACTGGGTGCTGCCCGACGAGCACCTCACGATCGCGGGGCCGGCCGAGGTGCTCGCGGCCTGCCGGCCGTGGCTGGCGCCGGACGCCCCGGTCGACCTGGTGGCCGTCGAGCCGGGACGGACCCTGCGCGTGCGCGGCTACGAGGTCCGGGTGCTGCCGGCCGACCACGAGGTGCCGACGGTGCTCTACGACGTCACCGGCCCCGACGGCGCGCGGCTGCTGTACGCGACGGACACCGGCCCGCTGCCGGACGCCGCGCTCGCGGCGGTCGAGGACGCGGCGTTCGACGTCGTCCTGCTCGAGCAGACCTTCGGTGACGAGCGCGACCACGGCACCCGCCACCTCGACCTCGGCAGCTTCCCGGTCGAGCTCGGCCGGCTGCGCGCCGCCGGTGCGGTCACCCCGGGCACCGACGTCGTCGCCGTGCACCTCAGCCACCACAACCCGCCCGCCGCGGAGCTGGCCGCCCGGCTGGCCGGGCACGGTGCCCGCCTGCTCCCCGACGGAGCGGAACTGCAGGTGGGGGCCTACCGTCGGCGTCCGTGGAATTCCGACGCCTCGGCCGCTCCGGCCTGACCATCTCCGAGATCGCCTACGGCAACTGGCTCACGCACGGCAGCCAGGTCGAGGAGGACGCCGCGCACGCGTGCGTGCGGGCCGCCCTCGACGAGGGCATCACGACCTTCGACACCGCCGACGTGTACGCCGGCACCAAGGCCGAGTCCGTGCTCGGCCGCGCCCTGGCCGGTCAGCGCCGCGAGGGGCTGGAGATCTTCACCAAGGTCTACTGGCCCACCGGTCGCGGCAAGAACGACCGCGGGCTGTCCCGCAAGCACATCATGGAGAGCTGCACCGCCTCGCTGAAGCGGCTGCAGACCGACTACGTCGACCTCTACCAGGCGCACCGCTACGACTCCACGGTTCCGCTGGAGGAGACGATGACCGCCTTCGCCGACCTCGTGCGGCAGGGCAAGGTGCTCTACATCGGCGTCTCGGAGTGGAACGCCGAGGAGATCGCCGCCGGCGCCGGGCTCGCCCGCGAGCTGGGCATCCAGCTGATCAGCAACCAGCCGCAGTACTCGATGCTGTGGCGGGTGATCGAGGACGAGGTCGTCCCCACGTCCGAGAAGCACGGCCTGTCGCAGATCGTCTGGTCACCGCTGGCCCAGGGCATCCTGACCGGCAAGTACCTGCCGGGTCAGCAGCCGCCGCCGGACTCCCGCGGCGGCCACGCCGAGGCAGGCGGGTCGATGCAGCGGTTCCTCAGGAACGAGGAGCTCCTCACCCGCGTGCAGGACCTGAAGCCGATCGCGGCCGACCTCGGTCTCTCGATGGCCCAGCTGGCGGTCGCCTGGGTGCTGCAGAACCCGAACGTCGCCGCGGCGATCATCGGGGCGAGCCGTCCCGAGCAGGTGCAGGACAACGTCAAGGCCGCCGGTGTGCGGCTCGACGCCGACGTCCTCGCGCGCATCGACGAGGTGCTCGGCGGCGCCGTGGAGCGCGACCCGGGCAAGGTCTCGCGCGGCGCCTGATCGTCGGGCCGGCGGCCTCTCCCTCGAGCCGAGGGTCAGGAGGCCGCCAGGCCCATCGGGCCGTAGACCTCGCGGTCGTCCTCGAACAGGGTCACGGTGGCGACGCCGCGGTCGAGCAGGTACCGCCAGTTCTCCCCCAGCCAGGACTCCGCGTCCCCCTGGTTGTCCGAGGGCGGGATCTCGACCCCGATGGACGACGGTTCGACGGTCGCCCCGGACGGATCCTCCAGGCGCCAGTGCCAGCTCATCCCCGCAGGCTAGTGCCCCCGTTGCCGTGACGTGATCATCATCCGGGTTACCGCCGTCGTCGGCCGGGCATGGCAGTGCATCGACACGTCCCACCCGGAGGACCCATGACCGCACCCCATGCGCAGAACACCACCGGCGCCAGCCGCGTGGACCAGCAGCCGACGGCCGAGAACGCCTCGACCGGGCAGCTGATCGGGCAGCTCACCGAGCAGATCAGCCGTCTGGTGCGTGACGAGGCCCGCCTCGCGCAGGCCGAGGTCACCCAGAAGGCCAAGCGGCTGGGCGTCGGCGCCGGCCTCTTCGGCGGCGCGGGCCTGTTCGCCTTCCTGGGCCTGGCCGTGCTCGTCGCCACCGCCGTGCTCGCCCTCGACCTGGTCCTGCCCGCCTGGCTGGCGGCGCTGATCGTGGCCGTCGTCCTGTTCGCCATCGCCGGGGTGCTCGCCCTGGTGGGCAAGAAGGACGTGGAGAAGGGATCCCCGCCGGTGCCTACGGAGGCGATCTCGAGCGTCAAGGCCGACATCGCGACCGTGAAGGAGAGTGCGCGCCGGTGAGCACCCCGAGCAGCGACCGCGTCCCCGCAGACGGTCCGGCGCAGCCCACGACCACACCGGACCCGTCCGACCCCGAGGCCATCAGGGCCGACATCGAGGCGACCCGGGAGCAGCTGGGCCGCACGGTCGACGAGTTGAGCAACCGGCTCGACGTCCCGGCACGCGCCCGCGAGCGCGTCGCCCGGACCAAGGACACTGCCGTCGAGACCTACCGGGAGAGCCCGCCCGCCGTCATCGGCGCGGGGATCGCCCTGGCCGGGCTCGTCGTGGGACTGATCGTGCTGCGCCGTCGGCGCGCCACTGCGAGGAGGAAGCGTTGAGCAAGCGCAACAAGGGCGAGGCGAAGAAGAACAAGGGCGCCAAGCTCGCCTACCGGCCGATCGGCCTGGTCGCCGGCCTGGTCGCCGGTTCGCTGAGCGGCATCGTGTTCAAGCAGGTCTGGAAGCTCGTGGCCAAGGAGGAGGAGGCCCCCTCCGCGCTGCAGAGCGAGTACCGGATGCGGGAGGTCGTGCTCGCCGCGGCCATCCAGGGGGCGATCTTCGCCGCGACGAAGGCGGCCGTCGACCGTGCCGGGGCCCGCGGCTTCAAGCAGGTCACCGGCGCCTGGCCCGGCGACTGAGGAGCAGCAGATGACCGGCACCCGGCCGCGCGAGAGCGCCGTCGACCGGATCCGCGAACGGGTCGAGGAGAAGGCGGCACGGCGGGCCGCGGCCC